>JAGOCT010000085.1 GCA_017998585.1 Candidatus Cloacimonadota bacterium
CTATCAAAGCGGCTAACCAGAATGATGAAGATAAAATTGGTCAGGCACTTGGTAAATTACTGGCTGAAGATCCAACAATTACTTCAAGTATCAATCTTGAAACACATGAACATGTTCTCTCTGCAATGGGTGAACAGCAGATGACATTGATTCAAAAAAGATTGAAAAATCGTTATAAAGTAGAAGCATTACTGAAAACACCAAAGATTCCTTACAAAGAAACCATTCAAGGTAAAGCAGATACCAAGTATCGTCATAAAAAACAATCCGGTGGTAAAGGTCAGTACGGTGAAGTTTATTTCCGTGTCAGCCCAACTGGACGTGGCGAAGGTTATAAATTTGTTAATTCTATTGTAGGTGGTACCATCCCTGGTAACTTTATCCCTGCTATTGAAAAAGGTATTCAGGAAACACTTGAAAAAGGTATTATTGCCGGTTATCCAGTTGTGGATATTTGTGTAGATTGTTATTTTGGTAGTTATCACGATGTGGATTCATCTGAAATGGCGTTCAAAATTGCTTCTTCTATGTGTTTGAAAGATGGTTTTACTCAGGCAAAACCAATTCTGCTTGAACCTATTCATGAAGTTGAAATCATTATTCCAACTGAATATATGGGTGATGTGATGGGTGATATCTCTACTCGTCGCGGTAAAATCAACGGTATGGAACAACAGGGTAAAAAACAAATCCTTAAAGCAAATGTTCCACTTGCTGAATTGTTTGCTTACTTCCCAGCGTTAAAATCATTAACTCAGGGTCGTGGTATGTTCACTCAAAAATTCTCACACTTTGAAAAAGTGCCTGAGGAAATTGCTAAAGTAGTTATCGAAGCATACAAAAAAGAAGAAGAATAATCTCCTTTATGCTTGGAATATATTCAGAATACTCCCCATTTTTGACGATGGGGAGTGTTTTTTTTAGAAAATTAAACCTGTTTGATACATTAAAGAAATGTACTGATAAGGGCTTGTCAGAGGCTTTTCAGAGTACAGATTTTACTTTTTTAAAAAAAATATTGCAAAAATACCCGAATCATTATTTTTGACTTATGAAAATATCATCAGTTTAAGTAAACTGATTTAATACAGATACAGATAATTCCGGAGGAACAATGTCAGGACATAATAAGTGGAGCTCAATAAAGCATAAAAAAGGCGCTGCTGACGCTAAGAGAGGTAAGATTTTTACCCGTCTTGTAAAAGAAATAATTTTAGCTGCCCGTGATGGTGGAGACGATTTATCATCTAATCCACGCTTAAGAACAGCTGTACAAGCTGCCCGTAATGCCAACATGCCTAAAGACAATATCGATAAAGCAATCAAACGTGGTACTGGTGAAATTGAAGGAGCAGCATACGAAGAACTTACATACGAAGGATACGGACAGGGCGGTGTTGCTATCATGCTCGATGCAATGACCGATAATAAAAACCGTACTGTGGCAGAAGTTCGTCATTGTTTTTCAAAATACGGCGGAACCATGGCTGAAGGTGGTGCTGTAGCATGGAACTTTGAACAAAAAGGTTTAATAGAAATCGATGCAGCAGGTCTTGATGAAGATGAAGTCATGATGAATGCGATTGAAGCAGGTGCTGATGATGTTCAGAATGATGAAGAAGTTTTCTCAATCTATACACAGGTTGCTGACTTTAGTAAAGTCATTGTAGAAATTGAAAAAATTGGATATAAAATCAACAAAGCTGAACTGACCCGCGTACCAAAATCAACAGTAGCTGCTGATGATGTTGCTGAAAAACTGCTTAGATTGATTGAAAAACTGGAAGATCTTGATGATATTCAAAAGGTGTATGCGAATTTTGAAATATCTGATGAAACCTTTGAAAAGATAAATCTGGACTAATCATCTACTTGATATATTTTTTTCAAGAGACACAGCTTTGTGTCTCTTGATTTATTTTTGGCAACCAATAAGCTAAAATTTTAAAAGTTGAGAATTGTCGCAGGCTGGTAGATTGAGTTACTGGAGAAGATAATGATTATATTGGGTATTGACCCTGGCAGTCGTATTTGCGGATATGGTTTACTGGAGGTTAAAAAACATAAAATTCTGGCAGCCGGATGTGGCACTATTAAAAACAAGGAAAAAGAATCTCTTTCAGAGCGTTTATTGGTGGTGTATAACGGCTTAAAAAAAATCATAGAAGAATATAAGCCGGATGTAGCTGCAGTTGAGAATATCTTTTATGGTAAAAATATCCAGTCCAGTTTTACGCTTGGTCATGTCAGAGGTGTGGTTCTGTTGCTTTTAGCTCAGTATGCCATACCTTGTTATGAGTATTCTCCCCGTGAGATCAAACAATCTGTTGTGGGATCAGGCAGTGCCTCTAAAAAACAGATTGTTTATATGGTCCAGAACATTTTACAGTTAAAAACGCAGACGATTACTTATGACGCAGCTGATGGGTTGGCTGCTGCTATTTGTCTTTTTAATAAAGAAAAGTATAATTTATTTCATAAATAGCGATTTAATGGCTTTTTACAGTGAATTCAAATAAAAAGCTTGACGAAATATGCGTTTTTTGTTAAGCTTATGCTAATTGAAATATTGGCTCAGAGATGAGTTATATATGATAGATAGTAGTGAAAAACAGATTGAGTTATCCTTTCTTGAAAGGAAAATTCAAACAAGGGATTGATATGTTTGCATATTTACGAGGAAAACTGGCTGAAAAGACCCCCAGTTCAGTCATTATTGATTGTAATGGAGTGG
The DNA here is from genome assembly GCA_017998585.1 of Candidatus Cloacimonadota bacterium. The sequence continues at coordinate 2,735 of JAGOCT010000085.1, forward strand.
GTTACGAACTCAGAATACCGCTTAGTACTTTTGAGAATTTACCAGGTGAAAATGAAGATGTAAAATTATACACTTATGTCTATTTTAATTCAGAAGACGGTACCCGTCTGTTTGGATTTATGACCAGTCATGAAAAAGAACTTTTCAGAATGCTTATCAATCTGAATCGAATCGGACCTCGTATTGCTCTGTCTGTGCTTTCTACTCTTTCGGTCATTGACTTTATTTCCTGTATTCAAACAAATAACTTCAAATTACTGGCAACTGCGCCTGGATTAGGCGTTAAATCAGCCCAGAAAATGATTATTGAACTGAAAGATAAAGTCGGAGAAATTGATACAGCTGGCATCAGTCCGGCTCAGATGGAAGAAATGAATGAAGATCGTTTCAAAGAAGCTGAAAGCGCATTACTTACTCTTGGTTTTAAAGTATATGAGATTGGCCGTGCCATGCGTGATTTGAAATTTAATAAAACTGCAACTACACAGGAAATTATTAAACAATCCATTAAGTATCTTTATCAAAAAAGGAATGAATCATGAATCTTCGCGAAGAAGCTTTGAGCATCATTATAAAAGTGATTAAAAACAATATGTTTTCTGACAAACTGCTTAGTCAGTCTGTTAAAAAATTAAAGCATTCTGCTGAAAATCCTGACCTGATGTATGTATTGGTTAAGGGTGTCGTAAAAATGAAAGAAAACCTGGATTTTATTGCCCGTCAGTTTACAAATCCGGATAAATTTAAAAATACAGATATACGCGTTAAATGTCTGTTATATATGGCTTTTTATCAATTGATCCATTGTGATTCTATCCCAGATCATGCAGCAGTGAATGAATCAGTTGAACTGGCAAAAAAGATGTTTGGTGAGCCAGTTGCTAATTTTGTTAATGCAGTATTAAGAGAATACCAAAGAAATCCAATCATTAAATATCCGGATGACAGTGTAGAGAGAATTGCTTATGAACATTCATATCCGGTTGAAATCGTTGAACAATGGTTGAAAAGAATGCCTGAAGATCAAGTGGAATATCTGGCGATGTATTACAACGAACCGCCAAAACTATTTTTACGGGTCAATCAGCTGGCAACCAGCAAAAATAAGCTTATCGCCTATTTTGCTAAGAAAAATGTAAATCTCGTAGAAACGCTTGCCTGCAAAAATATGCTGATATCCGAGCAGGCTTCAGAAATTTTGAATGATGTTACCTTTGATGAGGGGTATTTTACCATACAGGATATTTCTGCAGCAATGGTAATAGATCTGATGGATCCAAAAGAAGGCGAGAACATACTTGATCTCTTTGCCGGTCGTGGCGGAAAAGCCGGATATATCGCTGAACTGATGAAAAACACCGGAGAAGTGGTCGCTGTCGATAAGATACCAAATAAAATCAAAGAAATGAAACAAACACTTGAACGCTTAGGCGTGAATAATTTTAAACTGATTGCTGAAGATGCGTTTAAATTTGGACCTGTTGCACCTGCATATGATAAAGTGTTGATTGATGTGCCTTGTTCAGGATGGGGTGTTTTTCAAAAGAAAGCTGAACTCCGTTGGCAATCCAAACAAAATATCCCTGAATTGCTAAAATTACAGGAAAAAGCACTGCAAACTGCTGCTCAGTTTGTAAAACCTGGCGGTTTTTTAATTTATAGTACTTGTACTATAAATGATGACGAGAATGAACTTCAGGTAGAAAAATTTTTAAAACAGAATCCTGCATTTTCTTTAATCGATGCAGCTGATTATATACCGCTAGATTATACAAAAAACAGATTTTTAAAGACGATTCCGCATATTCATCATGTCGATGGTGCTTTTGCTGCAAAAATGCGGAAAAATGACAATTAAGGACAATACATGAAATTTAAGGCGTTTATATTATCCGTATTAATCTTTTTAGGCATATTTATTCTTGGTATCGTTATCATGAATCTGGCGATGAAGTTTATTGTAAAAAATCAAAGTGAAGTAGAAGTCCCCACGTTGATTGGTCTTGATTATGAAGAAGCAAAAGATTTATGTAGTGAGAGAAACCTCTATATTGCGGTTTCTGATTATGAGTATCATGAGCTACCAAAGAATGTCATTGTGTCTCAGAACCCCTATTCTGGAAAGTCCGTCTTTGAAAACAGAACTGTTTATGTCGTTTTAAGTCTGGGTTCAAAAAAAGTAACGGTGCCAAATCTGACAAATTATTATGTGGATGATGTATCACAAATTTTAAAAAAACATGATCTGAAAATGGGCTTAACTGAATTTGAATATTCAGGCTCTGTTCAACAGAATTATGTGATTTATACCATACCACGTGCCGGAACTTCTGTAATGGCTGGAGATTCTGTTCGTGTGATAGTAAGTTCAGGCTCAGATCCGAATGCACCAGATAGTTTGCTCGATTACCCAACCGATACTGATGATGAAGCTTATGAATATTAAGCAGTGTACCTTTGATTATTCTGATAGCTTGAATTTATAAATCTGAAAGTAAATATTATTATCTGAAGAATCATTGAAATCGTAAATCATGGTTTTTGTCTGAAAAAGAGCCAGCATGCTTTTCTATAGGGAGATTCAACTATATTTTTAACAAAAATAACAGTTGTAAATTTATTGCCAAATTTTTCTATTTCCAGCTTATAAAAAACAAGAAAAAACATGATTGAAAAACAAGTTTGTAACACATTGATATACAATACGATAGATATTAATGAATATCCAATTGAAAAAATGTAAAAATTGACGAAAAAACATTGACAGAAAAAGAGATATGAAATATTGTCTCATTAAGAATAAAACAGAATAGAAGTAGCGTTCTGACAAGAAAAAAGAGGAAAGTATGACTACTCAAAAATATGATTCCACCAGTATTAAGGTGTTGAAAGGCTTAGAGGCCGTAAGAAAAAGACCCGCTATGTATATTGGCGGTACAAGTGAACGAGGGCTTCATCACTTAGTATATGAAGTGGTTGATAACTCAATCGATGAAGCGCTTGCAGGCTTTTGTAATAAAATTGAAGTGGTAATTACAAAAGATGGTTGTGTAACTGTTGAAGATAACGGTCGTGGTATTCCAGTTGATATGCATGCGGAAATGAATTTGCCTGCAGTAACGGTTGTTTTGACCGTTCTTCATGCCGGAGGAAAGTTTGATGATAAAACTTACAAGGTCTCCGGTGGTTTACACGGTGTGGGTGTCTCGGTTGTAAATGCGTTGTCAGATTATCTGGAAGTGCGTGTGGCAAAAAATGGTAATATTTACCGACAGATATTTGAAAGAGGTATCCCTCAGACAGGGCTTGATATTATTGGGAATACTGAAAAAACAGGTACCTGGATAAAGTTTAAGCCAGATGCTGAAATATTTGAAACAGTTACATTTAGTTTTGATTATCTGGCTGTTAGGTTAAGAGAACTGGCTTTTCTGAACAGAGGTATCAATATTATTCTTAAAGATGAGAGAACTGAAAAAGTTCATGATTTTCTTTATGAAGGTGGTATCAATCAGTTTGTTGTCTATTTAAATGAAAATAAAAAGCCACTATTTAAAGATCCAATTTATATTAATGGTTCTAAAGATAGTTTATCTTTCGAAGTGGCTATTCAGTATAATGAAGGGTTTCAGGAAAATATATTCTCATTTGCCAATAATATTAACACCATTGAAGGTGGTACCCATCTGAGCGGATTTAAAACTGGCTTAACCAGAGCCGTGAATACTTATATTAAGAGCTCAGGGCTGGATAAGAATGAAAAAGTGATGCCTACAGGTGATGATATTCGTGAAGGAATTACTGCTGTTGTTTCAGTCAAAATTCCTCAACCTCAGTTTGAAGGCCAGACAAAAACGAAATTGCAAAATTCCGAAGTAGAAGGTATTATAAATTCGATTGTATGTGATAAACTGTTGGTGTTCTTTGAAGAGCATCCACAGGATGCCAAAGCAATTGCAGGTAAGGCAATTTTAGGAGCCCGTTCCCGTGAAGCTGCGAGAAGAGCAAGAGAATTGACCAGACGTAAATCAGTACTGGAATCAGGCTCCTTACCTGGTAAACTGGCCGACTGTACTTTACAGGATAATATGACAACAGAATTGTTTTTAGTTGAGGGTGACTCTGCGGGTGGCTCAGCAAAACAAGGTCGAGATCGTAATATTCAGGCCGTCTTGCCACTTTGGGGTAAGATGCTCAATACTGAAAAGGCACGAATTGATAAAGTCTTAAACAATGATAAGATTTCTCCTATAATTTTGGCTTTAGGAGCTGGTATTGGAGATGAATTTGATATTACGAAATTGCGTTATAACAAAATCGTGATTATGGCCGATGCGGATGTGGACGGTGCACATATCTGTACTTTATTGCTAACATTCTTTTATCGTTATATGCGCCCCCTGATTGAGCATGGTCATGTGTATATTGCAAAACCTCCTCTGTATCTGGTGCGTAAAGGGAAACAGAAAATTTA
>JAGOCT010000086.1 GCA_017998585.1 Candidatus Cloacimonadota bacterium
TCAGGTTGATATTCCTTGTGATACTGACCCTGAAATCCAAAATGTCATGGGATCTCTTGATTATATGCAAGAAGTTATTCTCCACTATGATAACCTGAAAAAAGAAAAGATTGTTGAAAATCGTAACCGGATTATCAAAATGTTAAATCTGTCTATTGATGGTTTTATTATTTTGAATATCAAGGGTCAAATTATATATATCAGTGATGTCATCAAAAAATATTTCAAATATCTTGAAGAGAATACAGATATCGTTAATACACATTTTCAGGCAGATGTAGAACTCTCAATTAAAAAATATATTCTTCAGATTATTAAAACACATTCAAAGATTGATCCACAGACTTATTATATATCATCTTTAAAAAAACATATATTTGTAAAAGGAAATCTTGTGAGAGATTCACGTGGTATTCCAATTGGAATTGTAATTTGTGTGAATAATCTAGAATCAGGCGATAAGGATACTAATTAGCATGAGAACTATCAGGCATATTGTTGAACAAAACGCTCAGGAACTTCCACTTCGGATTGACAAGTATTTGTTGACCTTAAACGATGAAGATCTGTATTCAAGAACATTTATTGACCGACTGATTGAAAAGGAAAAGGTAAAACTGAATCATAAGACAGTTACCAAAAAGAGTCTGATGGTGAATGCTAACGATGTAATCGAACTTTTACTGGAAGATACTCTTGATGAAGATTCAATGAATCAACCAAAAGGAGAAGATATCCCACTGAAAATAGTATTTGAAGATGATTATCTGATTGTAGTTGATAAACCTGCTGGAATGACGGTACATCCTGCTCCTGGAAATTATCAGGGTACTCTGGTGAATGCTTTGATTCATCATGCTGAAGGAGCTTTGTCAAATTGTTCAGAAAGCTTTAGACCTGGTATCGTACATCGTTTGGATAAAGATACTTCCGGTTTATTGATTATTGCCAAAACAGATAAAATTCACGCTCAATTATCTGATTTGATACAAAAAAGAGAAGTTAAAAAAAAATATAAAGCAATTTTAGTCGGAAATCTTCATAAAGAAAACGGAATCATAGATATGCCAATTGCCCGGAGTACTAGAAATCGTCAAAAAATGACTGTTTCAGAAAATGGGAAAAATGCGATAACAAAATATACTCTTTTGAAAGATTATGAGTATTTCTCTTTTGTCGATATTGAATTAGTAACCGGACGAACTCACCAGATACGGGTTCATTTCTCTGCACTCAATTGTCCAATTTTGGGAGATACAACTTATAATACCCGTACCCTGACATTATCACGGGTTCCTGTCATTTATCAAAAAAGAGTAAGTGCTCTTTTGACCAATCATCTGAATAGACAAGCATTGCACGCTTATGAAATTTCTTTTATTCATCCGGTTACCCAATGCCTTGTTGTTTTTAATTCACCCCTTCCAGATGACATTTCTTATACAATTAACTGGTTAGACAAAAATTTTACTTGATTTTTTTCTTAAATTGGATTATGTTGAGTTTAGAAGGATAATAATTATGAATAAAGATAAACCAATAATTTTAATCGTTGATGACGAACCGGTAAACCGGTTGATTCTCGCACGCTCTTTTTCTTCAAAAGATGCAGAAATTCACGAATGTAGCTCTGGTTTTGAAGTAATGGATTTCCTGGAGCATAAGATACCAGATATTGTATTGTTAGATATTATGATGCCTGGAATGGACGGTTTTGAAGTATGTGAAAGAATAAAGAATAATCCCAAAACCTTTGATGTTCCTATCTTGCTAATCACTGCTTTAAATGATAAACAATCAAAACTAAAAGGGCTTGAATTAGGAGCTCACGATGTTATCACCAAACCTTTTGATATATTTGAAGTAAAACTTAGAGTAAAACAATATCTAAAAATGCGAGAATTATTTTTACAGGTAAAAGACTATAATAATCGTATGAAAAAGGAAATTTTGGCAGCCAGAAAGATTCAGATGAATATGTTGCCACAGAATAACAGACAGATCAATAATAATTATTATTTTAATTATGAATACTATCCCTGCGATGATTTAGGAGGAGATTTTCTAGATTTTATTGCTTTATCTGATTCTCAGTATCTCTTTTACATTGCTGATGTCTCAGGCCATGGGGTTGCGTCTTCACTAGTTACTGTTTTTCTAAAGGAATTCTTTAATCAACACCTGAAAAAGATACTCATAAATCCTAATCCCAATGATATTCTTCAAAAATTAAATAAAGCCCTGATAACAGTCAATTTTGCAGATAAATACCTGACCATGTTTTTAGGAATTTTAAATGTGGATGATAATCTGTTATATTGGAGTTCTGCAGGACCCAATACATTCCCAATTCTTTTTTCAGAAGAAGGGATTATTGAACTTGAAAATTCTGCACCTGCCCTGGGTTGGTGGGAAGATGTCAGTTTTGAGAATCATGTCACAGAAATTCCTCCGAATAGCTCTCTTATTTGTTATTCTGATGCCGCTATAGAATTAAAGAATCAGAATGATCAACAGCTTGAGAGAGAGGGTTTTATTGAACTATTGAAAAAGAATAAAATAAATGAATATCTGGATTTTCAGGCAGTAATGCATGATTTGCTGGATTATAGTAATTCTTTAACGTTCAATGATGATTTAACTTTAGTAGGAATAAAGAGAGGATAAGATGGATTGCCAGAATAATCAGCTATGCAATTGTACTTATCCTTGTTCAAAGAATGCAAAGTGTTGTGAGTGTATTGCCTATCATCGTAAAAATAAAGAGTTACCAGCCTGTTATTTCCCAAAAGAGGCTGAAAAGACATACAATCGTTCGATTGATTATTATATAAAATTAATAAAAGAAGGTAAAGTATAAAATGAATGAATTTCAATTTTCCAGTATAGAATATGCCATAGATGAGATAAAAAAAGGGAATCTGATTATTGTTGTAGATGATGAGAGCCGGGAAAATGAAGGCGATCTTGTTGGTGCAGCAGAATTAATGACTCCAGAGAATGTTAATTTTATGATCAGTCAGGCAAAAGGTTTATTATGTGCCCCTATCAGTCGTAAGATAGCTGAAAAATTAGAAATTCACCTGATGACTGAAAATAATTCTGATCGTCACGGAACCAAATTTACTGTTAGTGTTGACGCTTCTCAAGGTACTACAACTGGTATATCTGCCTTTGAAAGATCTCTTACATTAAGAAAACTGGCAGATTCAAAAACGGAGTCTCAGGATTTTATAAGACCTGGTCATATTTTCCCTTTAATTGCTGAAGATGGAGGGGTTTTAAAACGTGCCGGACATACTGAAGCAGCAGTAGATCTGGCTAAACTTGCTAAGCTTAACCCTGCTGGGGCTATTTGTGAAATCATAAATGATGATGGAACTATGGCTAGATTACCTGAACTAATCAATTTTTCTATAAAGCATAATATGGCACTTATCACGATTAAAGACCTTATTGCTTATCGATTTAAGAATGATTCTCTGGTACACATGGCTTCTGAAGCTAAATTGCCGACAGAGTATGGTGAGTTTATTATCAGGACCTACGAGAGTAAAATTAGTAATGAATATCATATTGCATTAATTATGGGTGACATAGAGAATGCCGAAAACGTGCTGGTACGTGTACATTCTGAATGTCTGACCGGTGATGCCTTACATTCTCTTCGCTGTGATTGCGGAAAACAATTGGCTTTTGCAATGGAAAAAATTGCGGCAGAAGGAACCGGCGTGATTCTGTATATGAAGCAGGAAGGACGAGGGATAGGTCTAATCAATAAAATTAAGGCTTATCACCTTCAGGATCACGGTCGTGATACTGTACAGGCAAATCTGGAGCTTGGATTCAGAGATGATATGAGAGATTATGGAATTGGTGCTCAAATTTTGAAAGCAATCGGGTTGAACAAAATACGCTTGCTGACTAATAATCCAAAGAAACTCATTGGATTAGAAGGTTACGGTCTGGAAATCGTAGAAAGAGTGTCGATCGAAATTCAACCTGTTAAAGAAAATGAACATTATTTAAAAACAAAAAAGAAAAAAATGGGGCATATACTGAATGAAGTTTAAAAAAAATATTCTTCTGCTTTTAATTTGTCTGATACCTTTTATAATACACAGTCAGGTGAAATACCCAAAACCGGTCTCTTTTGTGAATGATTTTGCCGGTTTAATTAGCGATGAAGTCCGCATTCAGCTTGATAATCTCCTAACTGAACTCAAACAGAAATCTGATGTGGAAATTGCTGTAGTAACCGTAAAAGATATGCAGGGATTAGACAGGGAAACGTATGCAGTTGAGCTTTTCAAAGAATGGAAGATAGGATCAAAAAATGATGAAGGTATTCTCTTTCTGATTGCTGAGTCTGAAAGACAAATAAAGATTGAAGTGGGCTATGGACTTGAAGGCTTGATTAATGATGCCAAAGCAGGTCGTATATTAGACAATTATGCACTCCCTTCACTAAAAGAAAATGATTTTAATAATGGTATAAAGAATACGGTTATTGCCTTATGCCAGGTGATTGCTGCAGATAAAAATATACAGTTGACCGGTATGCCTGATGTTCAGCATCGGGAAATAAGGAAGCGGTCAGGTTTATCAAATCTGATTTTTATCATCATTTTTATCTTTTTAATGATAGTTACTCGTGGCAAAATTCTCTTGTGGCTTTTGCTTTTTTCTGGTCACGGTGGTGGTCGTGGAGGCGGATTCGGCGGTGGAGGAGGCGGATTCGGAGGCTTCGGCGGTTTTGGTGGTGGATCATCAGGTGGTGGTGGTGCCGGCAGAAGTTTTTAATTCTCAACTACAAGCATTCTGCTTGCAGAAAAATAAGGCTACAATTTGTAGTTCAAATAGCTACCGGCTTATTTGCCGTTTCAGTATTTTTAGATAAATATCAGGAGGTAAAATGTTCTTTCTAATAGGCTTACTAAAATTTGTTTTAATTATATTAGCGAACGTGGGACTTGGTTATCTTTTATGTTCTTTGATTTATGGCTTTTTCTTTTGTGCTAAACCAATATACTTTTTTAATTTTAAGATTCCATTTACTCCCGGACTCCTTTATCGAAAGAAAAAATGGCTTATTAAAAAATTAACAAAACTCGTTGATGATTATCTGGATTATGCGATAAATGAAAATAAACGTAATAACTATCTTGCTCAGTTTGAAGATAAACTATTTAAGACCTTTCACAGTTCAATCAAACAGTTTTTTAGTGAAAAGCCACTTCCCAAATTTATTAAGAATAAGTTAGCTGAATGGTCTGAAAAAATAGCTGTTACATTAGTGAAGAAAATCAGCAGAGAACTGATTCCTTATATTATTATAAGTCTGGGAATTAAAGATAAGATTGATTTATTAAGTGAAAAACTGGATATCGATCTACTGAAGAAGTACTTTTATGAATATGTTTATAAATATGTCCTCTGGTTTACCTATGCCTTTTTTGGACTAATAGGAATTTATAATGCGATTTTATATGCGATATTGAGATTATTTTTATAGATATAAGGAGTAACTATGCCAAAAATCATTGACGCTCAAACTGCTGCTGCTATGATAAAACCGAATGACCGTATTATGTTTGGTTCTTTCCTGGCTGTCGGCTGTGCTGAAACTATTATTGATGAAATGGTAAAACTCGGCACAAAAGATTTACACATGATTTGCATTGCATCAGATTATGAAAATCGTGGAGTAGGAAAACTAATTGCTAATAAGCAAATTAAGTCTGCTCAGGTATCCCATTTAGGAACTAATAAGGCAATTCAAGATCAGTATAACAAAGGAGAAATGATCGTTGAAATGATTCCTCAGGGAACACTGATGGAGAGAATCCGTGCGAAAGGTGCTGGGCTTGGCGGGGTGTTAACTCCAACAGGTCTTGGTACAATTGTTCAAGAAGGAAAAGATATTATTGAAGTGGATGGAAATCCTTATATTCTTGAAAAACCTATTGGAGCTGACTGGGCAATCCTAAAAGCAGAAAAAGCAGATAAAATGGGAAACCTGGTGTACAATAAAACAGCCAGAAATTCAAATCCGATTATGGCAACTGCGGCTACTAAAGTGATTGTTGAAGTCAAAGAAATCGTTGAAATTGGTGAAATCAACCCTGAAGATGTCGTTACCCCTGGCATTTTTGTTCACTATATTGTTAAAGTATAAGGAGAAAATCATGGATCGTAATGATAAAAATTATAAAAGAGTATTAATCGGTAAACGTATTGCTAAGGAACTCAAAGATGGAGATTGGTGTAATTTAGGAATTGGTCTTCCAACAGAAGTGGCAAACCATATCCCAGCTGGTACATCAGTCTTTTTCCAGTCAGAGAATGGGATGATGGGCGTTGGACCTGCTCCGGCTCAAGGTGAGGAAGATGCTGATTTAATCAATGCCGGTGGTGGTTTTATAACGGCAATTCCAGGTGCATGCTATTTTGATTCATGTACCAGTTTTGGCATTATCAGGGGTGGACATCTCGATATGACTGTTCTGGGTGGATTACAGGTAGATGAAAATGGTAATCTGGCAAACTGGATGATTCCTGGTAAAATGGTACCAGGTATGGGTGGCGCTATGGATTTGGTAACAGGCTCTAAAAAAGTAGTGGTAGCAATGGAACATTGTGATAAGAATGGTAATTCTAAACTACTTAAACACTGCAATCTGCCACTAACTGCAAAAGAAAAAGTGAATCTCATTGTAACAGATATGGCTGTGATCGAGATTAAAGATAAAAAAATGAACTTACTTGAAATAGCTGAAGGTTTGACAGTTGATGAAGTTGTGAAAGCAACTGAAGCCGAACTTGTCTTACCTCAAGTAGTTAAATTCTTTGGTGTATAATTTTATTGAATGATAAAATAAGCGGAGCTTTTAGCTCCGCTTTTTTGATTTTTGATTGTAAAACTTATTTTACCGGTTGAAATCCGATGTTTTTATCGTTTGGTCCCATTGGATTTTGAACTTTAATTTCTCCAAACTGTTTTTCAAAGGCTTCGATATTCTGTTCGAGTAGTTTTAACAGCTGTTTGGCATGCTGTGGAGTCGTAATCACTCGACTGTATATTTTTGCATTTGGAATACCCGGTACAATTCTGCCAAAATCTAGAATAAATTCAGAAGGTGAATTTACAACCATAAAGAAGTTGGAATAAATT
>JAGOCT010000087.1 GCA_017998585.1 Candidatus Cloacimonadota bacterium
TCATGAAGGTGGTAAAGTAAACATTGATGTTATTGACGATGGAGCTGGTATTGATGCTAAAAAAGTCCTCAGAAAAGCCCTTGAAAAAAATGTGATAACAGAGGCAGATGCGAAGAAATTAACTGAAAAACAAATACTTGAACTGATTTTTGCTCCTGGATTCTCGACTGCAGATCAGGTTTCTGATGTATCTGGTCGTGGTGTCGGGATGGATGTTGTTAAAACAAACATTGAAAAACTGGGCGGATCTGTCAGCCTTGATTCCAAACCGGATCATGGAACGACTGTCAACTTAAAACTACCACTAACGCTCGCTATTATCCCTTCTCTAATCATAAAAACAGAAAATATGCACTTTGCTTTACCTCAGGTGGCATTGAAGGAACTTGTCAGAGTTAAAAAAGGAGATACTCACCGTAGAATTGAAAAAGTGAATGAATCCCCTGTACTAAGACTCAGAAATAAGTTACTTCCAATTGTTTACTTAAATGAAGTTTTGGGAATTTCAAAAAGAAATGAAGATTTAGAGATAACACGAGTACTTGTTTTAAAACATGATATCAATGAGTTTGGTCTTGTTGTGGATGAAATTGTTGGAAATGAAGAAATTGTTGTGAAATCAATCCCACATTTTTTCAAGACATCTACTTGTTATTCAGGTACAACAATTATGGGTGACGGGTCAGTATCTCTTATTCTTGATATTTCAGGTATTGCCAATAAAGCAAAATTGAATTTTAATTCGATAAAAGAGCAGGAAAAAGCGATTAAAGTTGAAGAAGAAATTGAAACAAAGGTATCAGCTGAACATCAGAATATTCTGCTTTTTGAAAATGCTGAACAAGAATTTTTTGCATTAAATCTTGATTTAATCAAACGTATAGAAAAGCTGGAAAACTCTAAGTTTGAAATGGTTGGAGAAAAAGAATATATCGAACATGAGAATAAGAGCCTGAGAGTAGTACGCCTGGAACATTATTTACCAGTTCGCTCTCGCCAATCTCAAAATGAATTTAGATATGTAATTATTCCAAAATTACTTGAAACACCAATCGGAATCATTGCTCATAAGATTATCGATTCTCTTTCTGCCCAAATTCACATTGACACGGAAAATATCACATCTAAAGGTTTAATTGGGTCTGCACTGCTTGATAATAAACTGGTTCTTTTCCCTGATATTTATCAAATAGTAGAAATGGCAGAACCTGAAAAAACATCTCTTAAGACTCATAATGAAAATGCAAAATATAAAATCTTAGTTGTTGAAGACACTTCCTTCTTTAGAACGCTTGAGAAACAATATTTTGAATCTGCAGGTTATGTTGTTGAGACAGCCTTTGACGGTCTTGATGCTTTGAAAAAGATAGCCAGTAAACACTATGATCTGTTTATAGTCGATCTGCTGATGCCTCGTATGGACGGATATGAGTTTACCCGTGAAGTCCGAAAAAATGCTAAATTTATCAACACACCTTGTATCGCAGTTACCACATTAACCAGTGAAGATAGTCGCATTAAAGCAAAAGAAGCCGGTTTTGATGCCTATGAAATCAAAATTCATAAGGATAAACTGCTTGACACTGTCAAATTACTCTTAAACGCAGAAAAGTTCGAATAAATAGTCTTTTTAAAGCGGTATAATGCTCAAGCAATATACCGCTTATTTATTTTTTACACAGAATATTGGATAATTACCTTCACTAATCTATTAAATCAAACAAAAAACTATATTAATGATGAGAATGGTGTTTTTATAAACTCAGGAGTAAAATGAATCTTGGCTTAACATATGCATTTATTGCACTGTTTCTTTGGGGAATACACGGACCTGCAGGTCGCTTTCTTGCGTTGCAGGGTGTTGACATGTACTTTGTATTTGCTGCTCGTTTCTGGATTGGCAGTCTGGTCTTTTTTCTTTATCTTTTTTATAAAAAAGCTTTAAATTTCTCATGGAGTAATCACTGGAAAACAGTTCTTTTTGTTTCACTCATTGGTGTTTTTGGTAATTCTCTGGTCTATCATCTAGCCTTAATATATTTACCCGGGACATTTGTCATGATATTAGAAAACCTTTCACCACTGTTTGTATTATTTGCCTCCTACTTTTACATGAATATAAAGCCCAATCGCAAAGAAATTCTCGCATTATTGTTTTCTTTTTTAGGAATACTATTGATTGTTTCAGGAAAAGATAAATTTCCAGAATTACAGTCAGGTTATTATAAAGGCATCCTACTTGGTTTACTGACTGGATTGTCCTTTGGAGCTTATACCTATTACTCAGGACAATTTGTAAAACCCTACAGACATACACCAATTCATATTATCCAATTCTTATTGAAAGTATTTATTATATCCAGTGTTTTAGGAACTCCCTTTTTAATCTTTAGTCAGTCGAAACCTCATACGACCATCCAGTGGTTTTGGATTTTTGAAATGGGAATTTTTCAGTCAGGATTTGCTTACTTATTCTGGAATTACGCATTGGCTCATTTGAAAACCAATATCGTGTCTATACTGTTTTTATTGACCATTTTATTTACTACAATTAATGAAATTCTGTTTCTTAACCTGAAGCTAAACTGGTATTTAATAACAGGTGCCATGTTCATTATAATTGCAGGTTACATAACCTCAATACAAAAAAAAATGTAGCATAGACTACCCGCTTGAAACGAATTCCAGACATTTGATATTATGCTTGTTGAAGTGTTATAGCTTAAGTAACCAGCTGACCTAAATCCTGCTATCCTCATTTTGATCTCAGAGATAGATAAATGTCCAGGGAAAATCATTGACACAAAAGATTATTTATGATATTATGGCAACAAATAAAAAATTAAAGATATGGAGGACAAATGAACTATCGTATTTTATCAATCAATCCGGGTTCAACATCTACAAAAATTTCAGTATTTGATGATGATAAAGAAATTTTCATCAAAACCTTAAGACATGATCCGGCAGAATTAGACAAGGTAGGTTCAATTCTTGAGCAAGATCAATTCCGTAAAGCATTGGTGATTGAAGCAATGAAAGAAAACAATGTGGAACCTTCAACGCTTGATGCAGTTGTTGGACGTGGTGGTTTAGTTCGTCCTGTTCATGGAGGAACTTATAAAATTACGCAGAAAATGTTGGATGATTTAAAAGATCCACATATCTGGGGTAGAATTCATGCATCAAATTTAGGCGCTTTTATTGCTAAATCTATCGCTGATGAATTAAACATTCCCTGCTATATCGTTGACCCTGTAACAGTAGATGAGTTTGAAGATATTGCTCGTATCTCTGGTGTTCCTGAAATAGAAAGAAAATCTTTGTTTCATGCCTTAAATATTCGCTATACAGCCCGTCAATTAGGGAAAAAATTAAACAAAAAGTTTGAGGAAACCAACATGATTGGTGCTCACATGGGTGGAGGAATCTCTGTTGCAGCAATTAAACAAGGAAATGTCGTTGACGTAAACAATGCACTTTTAGGTATGGGACCATTCTCTCCTCAGAGAGCTGGTGCATTACCAATTGGTGATGTCATGGATATGGCTTTCAGTGGCAAATATACAAAAAAAGACCTTGCAAATTATTTTACCAAAACAGCTGGTTTGATGGCCTATTTAGGAACTGATGACGGCAGAGTAGTTGGTGAAAGAATTGAAGCCGGTGACACTGAAGCGAAAAGAATTTTTGATGCGATGATCTACCAGGTAGCAAAAGAAATTGGTGCATGTGCAGCGGCATTATCAGGCAAAGTAGATGGTATTTTCTTAACTGGCGGTTTAGCTTATGGCAAATATTTCACAGAAGAATTATCAAAACGCGTAGCGTTTATCGCACCCGTATATATTTTCCCTGGTGAATTCGAAATGGAAGCCCTCACACAAGGTGGTGTACGTGTTCTAAAGGGCTTGGAAGAAGCAAGAGAATATTAATATTGATCATTTTATACTTTGAAAAGCCTCTGAAATCAGAGGCTTTTCTTAATTTTGGTATGTTTCATGCATATATAAAATCTGAGGATTTTAAAAATAAAAAAGAGGAAACCTGTTATGAAAAAAAACTTACTCCTTTTATTAGGCTTATTATTCATAAGCTTGTCACTTAATGCAATCGATAAACTCATTTTAATCGATCTTTCAAAAATAAGCAATTTAAATGTGCTGGAAGAATTAAAAATCAATGTTGTGATGCAAAACAATGAAAAAGTGCTATGCGTAACGGAACATACAAAAAGTCTAGATGACAATAACATCGAGTATAAGCTCATTTCAAATGATATCATCAATGATCCGGTATATATACTAACCTCTCGTATTCATGAGGATATCAGTGCTTCCTTTCAATCCAAAAACATTGTTTTAAACGATCAAAGTCAACTTATCATTAAAGACAATTCATTATCAGAGCTTGACTTATTAAAGAAAAACATAAAAGCAGTGAAAATTGAAAGAACTGCCAGATTATATAAAAATGAAAAAACACTTTATCAAAATGATATAAAAAATCCTTTACCTGTCGATCAAAATGTGATCAATTATATCAATGCAGACTCAATTGCCGCTTTTGTTCAACATTTACAAGATTTTCAAACCCGATATGCTTTACATCCAAATCGTTTTACTGTCTCAGAATGGATTAAGAATCAGTTTATCAGAATTGGCTATACAAATGTTATCGTTGATTCATTTTATCATAGCGGATATCAAGTTTGGCAAAAAAACGTTGTTGCGGTTATGCCTGGCTCTGAGTTAACAGATCAGTATGTCGTAATCGGTGGTCATCATGACTCAATTGTCAATTCTGGCTATGATGATGCGATGATCTTTGCACCAGGAGCTGATGATAATGCCTCTGGAACTGCTGCTGTATTTGAAATTGCCCGTGCAATGAAACTTGCGAACTACCAGAGTAAAACCAATATACGTTTCTGCACTTATGCAATGGAGGAATTTGGGCTTTGGGGCAGTAAATTTGACGCTTATGTTTCAGCTCAAAATCAAATGAAGATTAGAGCGATGATAAACAATGATATGATTGCCAGCCAAATCTCTGATAACTGGGAAGCACACCTACAAACATATACAGGCGGAGATTTTTTAACTCAACTTGCGATCCATTATATTGAACAAATGCCCAATCTTTCGTACAGAATCAGTAATACCAATACTGCTGGCTCTGATTCCTGGTCTTACTGGACAAATGGTTATCCGGCTATCTTTTTAGCTGAAAGTGAATTCAGCCCATATTATCATTCCTTCAATGATATTACAGATTATTGTAATTTTCCTTACGCACAACAAATGGTTAAGCTTGGTGCTTCTATGCTGATGTATATGTCAGAAATACCCACCACGCCTGAAAATTTTGTCCTTAGGAATGTTGGAAATGGTTCTCAGATTCAGGCAAGCTGGTCAGCAATACCAGATATTGGTGATGTTGATTACAGAGTAACAGTTTATGATGAAAATGATAATCTGGTAATGAATTACATGACTAATCAGACCCTTATAATAGTCAATAATCTAACAGAAGGTAATCTTTATAAAATCCAGTTAAATGCCATTATTGATGAAGTCTCTTCACTTGTTCTTGAAAGACAAATCAGACCTGCCAGCATCCCACAAATGGTATCAAATTTTCACATTTCTCCGACTTGGTCTGGGATCCAAATCAACTGGGATGCAAATCAAGAATTGGATGTTCAAAATTATCGGATTTATGTCTCAGATAATGAAACAACACAAGGCAATTTGTTAACAGAATTACCAGCATCTACCATTACCTATTCAACAAACCCTTCAAATCCTGCTATATTAAAATATTACCGAATGACTTGTAAAGATTCTGATGGCAACGAAAGTGAAGTAAGTCAGGCAATTGGTGCACGTCCTTATACGATGGGGCATGGGATTTTAGTACTTGATGACACATTTAATGGAACAGGAACAGTTGTTTTCCCTACAGATGAACAGGTGGACAACTATTACAACCGCTTATTCAGTGCATATCCAGTTGATCAGATTGAGCTGTCTTCACTAAACCGTGATTTAAACATTTTCGATCTCTGTGCTTTTTCAATGGTTTTTTATCATAGAAATACTTCAAACTCCAGTGATATTATTCCTTTCACACCTGTTCTTGCTGATTATCTTGATAATGGGGGTAAATTAATCATATCAGCTTATAAACCATCTCAGATTTTTAATACTTATCCTGGTTACCCAGCTAATTTCCCTTCAGGCACGTTTGTCAGAGATTATCTCAAAATCCAATCATCTGAATTAAATACTGCTGCCCGTTTTCAATCTGCGCAACCTTTAAGTCAAAATTATGCTGTTGTAAGCTGCGATACGACTAAAACCCATATCAATATGCAGTACAGACTTAAAGACATCGAATCACTCACTCCTTCTGGACAAGGAGTAGCTGTCTATGCATACGAATCAGGTTATGATAACTCAGCTACACAGGCTGTAATGGATGGTCAAAAAACAGGAGTATTATACAACGGGACTGATTTTAAAACTTTAACATTGAGCTTTCCATTATACCAAATGAAAGAAAATGAGGCACAGGCTCTTATCAATAATACAATTTCACTCTTTGGGGGCATCAACACCACAGATTCTCACATAGGCACAAAACCTGTAACAAGCTATCTTAAGCATAATTATCCTAATCCTTTCAACCCAGTTACTCACATTTCTTATGTACTGACAAAACAAGAAAATGTTGAAATCAACATATATAACGTAAAAGGACAACTGCTCAAATCATTTAAAAATGGATTACAAAACGCAGGGGACCATCAGGTAGTTTGGGATGGAACTGATGATTCTTCTCACCAGGCTCCCTCTGGTATCTATTTCTATACATTAAGTCTAAACGGGAAAAATATACAGGCTAAAAAAATGCTGTTACTAAAATAGACAAAAAACCTCTTTATCTATAAAGCCAGTCATTTGGACTGGCTTTTTTATTTATTTAACAAGTTTTATCTTTAATTAAACAGATTTATGTATTACACTCCTATTTATTTGAGAAATGGACTTGTAATCAGATTGTTTCAATATAGTATTTTAATAGTTTTCTACAGGACAGATAAGAGTTTCATATGATAT
>JAGOCT010000088.1 GCA_017998585.1 Candidatus Cloacimonadota bacterium
CAAACATACTCAAGAGTTTAAAAGAAATTAACTGTACATGGACAGTAAAAAATGTTTATGATATAGCTGAAAATCCGGATTTTATCAAGCCTTTTCAAGTGATCCTTCATTTTATTAATTCTACAGATTTTTCTGCTAAATTTATTCAAATCATCAAGTATGAATTTGATTATTTTATTCCTGTTATTGCTATCGATTTCAAAAATATTTTCTCAAATGAGCATTACTCAGATTTGCCTTATGATGACATTTATACAGGAGATTTTATCAGTGAAAAATTCAAGCTCAGAATCAGTTCTTATTTGAAATTAAAAAGTTATCACGACAGACTTTATAATGAAAAAAACATTTTGGAATCAAAAGTCAGTTTTTCTCTAGAAATCCTAAAAAATATCAGTATTGGAATTCTTCTTTTTGATAATAAAGGAAAGATCATTTTTGAAAACGATTGTTCAGTCAGATTGATAGAATCAGCTTTGGATGAGAATGTTAATCATCTTTTCAAATCTGAACGTTTTCTTATTGGCAAAAGTGCTCAGTTTGATTTTTTAGATGAGCTATTTAAAGAGACACTTTATCTGACCACAACCTCAGGTAAGGAGGTTGAAGTGAAAAGAATGATCACTGAAAAACAATCCGACCTGTATATGGGCGCATTAATCATCAAAGAGATTAATGCAAACAATAAGCTCATTAAAGCAAATCACAAGTCATTAAAATCTTTTTTAAAGGAGTTTTAATAATGTCAGAGGGAAGAAAATTATTCTATGAAAAATCTCTTATTTGGGCAAAAACAGAAGAGCAAAAACTGTATTCATGGATGAGCCCTGTAAAAATTGAAAAACTAATGTCAGATAAAAAAAAAGTTTTCACTATGTCTAATATCCATTCTGACACTTTAATAAATAAATGCGAATTTATTGAACAAACTGATCTGTATGAATTTAAACTATATTCCGGAGCGAAAATCATCTGTTCTGAGTTTGTTGAGTTCAATATTGAAAGAATCTGGGTTCCATTAAAAGAAATAAATCTACATGAAAAGATTGTTGAATTTAATATACTCAATAATCATTACTTTGAATCTTATGCCGTTTCTGTTAAAAAAGTGGAAAATGTGAAAGCCTATATCATAGATTCAGCTGATCATGTTGGAATTGTAAACAGTTTTTTAGTAAAATTGAACTAAAACCCATCCACTTGTTATTAATATCATTATTTTTAAAAAAAACCTTGCATTTCAATCAGATTTATGTTAATAATATCTTAAAATAAGTATACCGTGTAAAATCTGTAAAAAAGTGAGGGTTTATGGAAAAGAATTTAAACCAGAGCGTCCATCATGAAGATGAAAAAGGAATGGAAAGCCAAAGTGAAACGATCAGAGTGAATCTGGGCTTACTGGATGAGCTAATGATCTATGCAGGGGAATTAGTTCTGGCCAGAAATCAACTTTTACGCTTAATGACAGACCTGACAAAGACAATACCAGGTTTGACCAATGTATTACAAGATATTGATATGACCACATCAATCATTCAGGAAAAAATCATGAATACCCGTATGCAACCTATTTCTCTGGTATTCAGCCGTTTTCCAAGGCTCTTACGTGATTTAACCATGAAAAACAACAAGAAGATAAAACTGGAATCAAGCGGTAACGATGTAAATCTTGATAAATCAGTAGTAGAAAATCTTTATGATCCTTTAGCAATCATAATGCATTATTTAATTGAACATGACATGGAAAGTGCTGACGAGCGACGCAAGAATCATAAAGACGAAAGTGGTTTAATCAGCCTGAAAGCATATCAGGAAGGTGGAAAAGTCAATGTTGATATCATTTCAAATGGTATTGGATTAAATACGGAGCATATTGTTTTAAAAGCAATTGAATTAGGTTTTATAAAGTCGTCTGAAGCCGATCGTTATGGCAAAAAAGACATATTGAATCTATTGTTTCTACACAATTTTCTGACTTTTAATATGAAACTCGATGATGGAGAAGGTCATTACGGTCTCTATGATGCAAGAATTTTACTTGAAAAGATTGGCGGGTCCATCAGTATAGACTCTGACACCAGCAATCATACGATAATCAACATTAAATTACCGCTTACTTTAGTTATAATTCCATCAATCATTATTACTGTTGATTCTCTCAACTTTGCTATTCCACAGGTCTCCTTACAGGAAATCGTGAGACTAAGAGCCGATGATAAAGAACACCGAATTGAACAAGTAAACGATGCTCCTGTGCTTCGCTTAAGAAATAAATTGCTCCCAATTCTATACCTCTATGAGGTGCTTAATATGCCTAAACCAGAAAATATTGATGATACGATACGTATTCTGGTAATGAAACATGATGAAAATGAATTTGGGTTAGTTGTAGATGAAATTTTTGATCATGAAGAAATCGTTGTTAAGACAATTCCACGTTTCTTTAAGAATTCAATGTGTTATGCAGGTACGACGATAATGGGAGATGGCAGTGTTGCATTGATTCTGGATATCGGAGGAGTAGCTAATAAAGGAAGACTCAACTTTACCGGCATGAAGGAACAACAACAAATACTCTCAGAAGATGAATTGGATAAAAAAATGCATGATGATATGCAAAACCTGCTATTGTTTGAAAATGCAAAAAACCAGTTCTTTGCGCTTAATCTTGACCTGATTAAACGAATAGAAAAAATCAAAAGTGCTGATATTGATCTGGTTGGAGATAAAGAATATATTGAACATGAAGGGAAAAGTCTTCATGTCATTAGACTGGAGCACTTCCTGCCAATTCAAACTCCTTCAGAAGACAGTGAAGAGTTGTATGTCATTATTCCAAAAGCGGTTGAAAATCCAATTGGCGTCATAGTACGCAGAATTGTAGATTCTATTTCAGTTAATACAGAAATTGATTCTGAAAGTATTATTGCCAGAGGACTGATAGGATCAGCTCTGATTAAGAATGAATTAGTTCTCTTCCCTGATATTTATGAGCTGATAGAAATGGCTGAACCTGAGAAAATGCAACAATACAAAGTTAAAGATAAAAAGAAACAGAAGATATTGCTGGTAGAAGATACTCCGTTTTTCAGATCATTGGAAAAGAATTATTTAGAATCAGCTGGTTATGAAGTAGATATTGCGGTAGATGGAATGGATGGTTTCAAAAAAGCAGGGAAGAAAAAGTATGACATGTACATAGTGGACATTATCATGCCACGAATGGATGGTTATCAGTTTGTTGAAGCAATTCGTAAAAATCCAGAATTAAAAGAAATACCCGCTCTGGCCTTAACCACACTAAGTAGTGAAGAAAGTAAAGCGAAAGCCTTTAACGCAGGCTTTAATGCCTATGAAATCAAAATCCATAAAGATAAATTACTTGAGACTATCAAATCTTTATTAAAATCATAAGGGAGGATACATGTTGCAATTAACCACATTTTACGTTGGAGACACACTTTTTGGAGTAAATATCCTTCAGGTGAAAGAAATCAACAATCAGATGAAATACACGCCTGTTCCTGATTCAGCAAACTTTATCAAAGGGCTGTTTAATCTTCGCGGTCAGATTATTACTATATTTGATCTGGCAAAAAGACTAGGAAGACCAGATACTGAAATTCAGGGTAAAACCAGAAATCTCATCCTAAAAACAGATATTGAAACCACTCTTATCAGAGACAAAAATAAGCTCGAAGAGATTGGGTCAGATGCAGTAGGTTTTATCATTGACAAAATTGGTGATGTAATTGAAATAGATGAAAATGATATTCAACAAGCACCAGCAAATGTAGGAGATATTTCTAAAGAATTTATCAAAGGTGTAGTGGAATTAAAAAGTGATTTATTGATTTTACTAAATGTTCAGGAAATTATAAAATTATAACTCATCAGATTTTTAAATGCTTCGCTTATTTAAACCAAGCGAAGCATTTTCTTTATAGTTTAACGTAAGCACACAATTAATGTCAGAAAGAGGTTAAAATGTTGGATTTTATAGATAACGAGTTAAAAGAAGAATTCTTTGACGAGTTTAAAGAGTTGGGTAGAGATGTTGAAGAATATCTGTTAAAATTAGAAAAAGAACCTGATAATAAAGAATACATTAGAGAATTATTCCGGCCATTTCATACAATTAAAGGAAATGCTGGCTTAATTGGTGAAAAAGAAATACAGTCTGTCAGTCAGCTGGCAGAATCTATACTTGATGAAGTCCGACAAGGCAGACAAAAATTAAGTCAGGAAATGCTGGATGTATGCCTACAAGCTATTGATGTAATTAAAGAAATCTCAGTCTTGAGAGACCCAAAAGCCTTGAGTAATGAGATTGAAAAGGTCATGAATGAATTACAGAATGTATTAAACAACCTTAATAAAAATAAAGAGAGAACAACAGATACTCAAAAAGTGAAACAAAAGTCATATACACAAATTTTGAATTTAAATCAAGACAAAGTAAAAAGAATAATCAAAGCGTTAAAAAAACTAGATACTTATATTGAACAAATGAAATTGAAAAGAGATTTTGCATGGTTTTTGCCTGATACTTTTGATGCTGTACTTGACATCTCTTCTGATACACCGAAAACTCGTACAATACAACAAATAAACGGCATTTTGGATTATCTTGAAATTTATTTAACAGCTCTTAATCTGGAAGATGTTATTCTTTATACTCCAGAGAAATGGGAGCTTCTCAATAAAATGAGAAATGATCTTCTGTTTCAGTTTTTTCCTCTCTGCCTTGAAAGTCTAAATGTTAAAATATTATACTTTAATGAAGATGATCCTGTCGAAGAAATGCTTCAGGAAACAGAAATGATGTTTTCTAAAGAAGTTAATTTCGTTATTATCAATCTAAACATACACAGAACACCTGGACAAGAAGATATTCAAATGCTTTTTTCTCTCTCAGAAAAATATAAAACAAAAATACTATTTGTTCAGAGATATTTAGGACAAAAAGAATTATGGCATTCACTCAGTTTGCTAATGGACAATACACCTGTAATTTATAAAAACTTTTGGATGGCATTGTACCAAATAGCTGAAAATGACTAATGTTTTAATTTCTCAGTTCGATAATGATTATAAGGAGGATCGAATGAAAAAGATTTTACTATTAATTCTGCTGATTCAAATCAGTTGTTTAATGGCAAATAGAAGTGCAAGTGCAGTGGTCCATTTCAATGTACCCGATATTCAACAGATTATTTTGGGAGAAGCTAATTTATCCATGAACCTGGCTTACTCTGGTAATACTCAAAGTCTTTATGATCCTGTTATCTTAAATAGCACTTACAGCATTGTCTCCACTGGAAATTTTAAACAGCTGGTAGCCCAAATCAATCAGAATATGCCTGCTAACACTAGTCTGGAAGTGAAAGCTGAAGCTCCTGTTAATGCAGTCAGTTTGGGTTATGTGCCATTGTCGGTTGCACCCAATCCTGTAGTAACCAATATCAGCAATGTGAACCAACAAAATTTATTGATTTATTACAGATTAAAAGCCAATCTGGGAGCTCCTGTATCTGTAAACGAAAACAGAATTGTAACTTTTACCATTATGGATTGATGAATGAGAGTTTTTCTAACTGTTCTTCTGCTGATATTAACAATCCCCATTTTTGCAAACTGGTCAGTAACAGGAGATTTGACTCATTATGATGTTGTTAATCCAGGTCAGAAATTAAGTAAATCCATAACCATATCCAACCACTCTGAAGATAATCTGACTTTAATCATCAAACAGGCAGATTATGCCTTTAACTCAGAAGGCAATATCTGGTTTGTAGAAGCGGGGAAACTTACCCGCTCTAATGCATCATGGATTAGTTTTTCATCTCAGGAAATCAATATTCTTCCCAATAGCCAGATCATTTTTTCCTACAATGTAAAAATACCAGACAATGATGATTTAAACGGATCATACTGGTCATTGATTTTCATTCAGGAAGGTAAGATTGAAAATTTAAATCCCTCTCAAAAAGATTTAAATCTACAGATTAATCAAAGATATGCTATCCAATCTATTCAGCAAATTGGTAATACAGGTCATTTTGATATTCAGTTTTTAGATGCAGAATATCAGAAAAAAAACAATGAACTCCATTTAACCGTTAAAAACAATGGAGAAAGATGGACAAATCCAGGTGTTTGGGTAGAATTATACGATTCTGAAGGAAATAAAACTGGTAAATTCTACGCAAAAAGCCACAAATTATACCCTCAGACATCATTTACCTATAAGATTCCCCTAATCCCCTTAACTCAAAAAAAATACTACGTGATTACGGTCGTTGATTGTGGAGAAAATAAAGTTTTTGGTTCGCAATATACCATTGAAAACTAACCTGATATTACTATTCATCATTTGTCTTGTTTATCAGTTGTTTTCTTCAGATTTTCAGATAACTGCACAAAAAAACATTTATTTCAGCATTAAAGAAATCAATAATTTGCAGTTAAAAGTAAAAAACATCAGCGACAATCAGATAACTGTCCTGCCTGATTTTATCCCTAACCAATCCTTTTCAGTGATAACCCCCCTTGAACCATTGATTTTTTCACCTGGTGAAGAGAAATTTCTTTATTACAGTTTTTTGGTAGAAAACACTCAGAATTCACAAAATTTTTCACTTCCTTTTATTCTAAGAAACAGTTTTGGAAAAGAAATCCACAGAGAATTTATCCAGATAAAAATAAATCCTTATACCAGTTTTAAAGCCAGACTCATTAAGCCTCAAGAACCGATAGCCGATAATAAGGAAAAGTTTATTGATCTTGTTATCGAAAATGAGAGTAATATCCCCTGTATTGGAGAAATCAGAAGCAATCAATCTGAATCAAAACGTGGAATTAATCCATCATCTCAAACGGATATATTGAGATACAATAAAACGTTTAATCTACAGCCTGGCCAAACAGATACGCTAAGTATTAGCAGTTATTCATTTTCGCCCTTTAATTCTTATTTAAATGCTGATATTTCGATTCATTATTCTCTTATTTATTCGGATTCTGTAGTAATTCCCACTCATCATATAGTTGAATTTATTCCGTATTATCTGATTTATCAACCAG
>JAGOCT010000089.1 GCA_017998585.1 Candidatus Cloacimonadota bacterium
TGTAACCAGTCAGGTAGCATATTCTGAGCTGGAATTTTGGCTTAGGGAACAACAATTTATTCACAAAGATTGTTACTATCTCTTTATTTCAGACATTGATCAGTCTCAGATACACAGTCTGCAAAATGTATGGAAATATCTTCTGAATATCAGACATCAATGCATTTTTCTTTGTAATGACCGAATGATAGAGAATATTCATTTAATAGATTCAATTTATCATGCAGGTGTTTTCGATATCAGATCAGATATGACGATTCTTTATCATTTAATATCCAATGCTTATCATCTGATGAAAGAACATCACAATCTGAAATCTCTTCTGTTTCAGTACCAGTATTACACCCAAATTGCCCCTGTGCCATTTTTAGTAATGACTTCAAAAGGGCAAATTACCTATATGAACGAAAAGTGTTTTGAAATGTTTGCTTTTGAAAAAGATGAAATGATTGGCAGACCCTTTGACAGATTTGTATCACATGATTTTATTCTCGAGTATTTTGAAAAAATGAAACAGATTCCCTTTATTAAAGCTTTGAAATTCAATCTGAGTATTGTCAACAAAAACGAGCAGATTCGTCCGGTTGAAATGGAGTGTAATCTGGTTTACAATCCGAACACTAAAGAAAAAGATATTTTATGCGTGATTCACAGCATTTCTGAATGGAGTATAAAAGATCAGCAACAATACTATTTAAACAAAAAGTATAGAGAAATTTTCAATTCCATTACCAATATTGCGGTTCAGGGTTATTCGCCAGAAGGAATCGTACTTTATTGGAACAAAGCCAGTGAAAATGTGTATGGTTACTCTCAGGAAGAAGCGATCGGCAGAAACCTTTTCGACCTGATTATTCCAGAAAACCAAAAGTGGGCAGTCAAAAAAGCAATTGAATACATGATGCAGAATAACTGTTCTATACCTGCAGAATACCTTGTTTTAAAAAGAAAAGATAATAAGCCTGTTCATTTATTCTCCAGTCACATGGTCATAGAATTGCCTAATAATCAAAAAGAATTGTATTGTATGGATATAGACATTTCTTCACAAAAACAAACAGAGTTTGAGCTTGAACAGACCAAAGAATTGTATGCATCAATGATCAAAGCGCTTCCTGATGGCCTACTTGTATTTAACAAAGATCTTAAAATTATTTTTTCTTCTGACCGGATGAACCATCTGCTTGAAATTACAGATGTTTCTGAGGTTCTTGGACTTCCTGCTAGTCATTTTCTGCCAGAAGACAGTATTCATCAGCTAAAAAGTCAGTTCTACCAAAAATCTTTCAAACACAGTGTCAGTACGATTACCTGTAAAATCTATAAAAAAAGCATGAATCCTTTTACTGCAGAGATTAACACAATTGTAATTTCTGATCAGGAGACTAAAGAAAAGAGCTGCATTGCCTTAATCAGAGATATCAGTGAAAGAAGTAAAGCAGAAGAACAAATTAAGACATTACTTTCAGAAAAAATGCTTTTACTGAAAGAGGTTCATCACCGGATTAAAAACAATATGAATACCATTTCAGGTCTGCTTTATCTCCAGTCTGAAAGTACCGACATTCAGGAAGTGAAAGATGCTCTTTCAGATGCAAGAAACAGAGTAAATGCCATGATGGTCATATATGAAAAGTTATACCGTTCAGACGATTATAAATATATTGATGTGAATGACTATCTGAAAAAACTCATCCATGAAATCATTGCTGTCTTCCCTCAGCATCTTCACACAGAGGTCGAAGCAGAAGCTGATATTGATAAATTAGACAGCAAATCTCTCTTCCCTATTGGTTTAATTTTAAATGAGTTAATCACAAATGCCTATAAATATGCATTCAAAGAAACTGAACATCCAAAACTCTCAGTTATCCTTAAACGAAACGAAAAAAGACAACTGTCTATCACCGTAAAAGACAATGGACCCGGCATTACAGATGCAAGTATCGTTCAGAATACCAGCTCCTTTGGTTTAAGTCTTATCTCTCAGCTTGTTGCGCAATACAAAGGACAATTTAATATATCCCAAAACAAAGGCAGTGCGTTTGAAATCGTTCTGAATATATAAGTTTACATCATTTAAAAAAGGCGGTTAAACCGCCTTTTTTAAATGAAATTATGTTTTCTGAAAATAACGTTTAAATATCCAAGTCTAAACCGCTTTACTTTGAGATATTGTATTTTTTCAGAATTTTATCATATTCTCCGCTTTTCTTAATACTTGCCAGTCCATTGTTAAATTTTACCAGAATTTCGTCAGCTTTTGGATATTTTTTAGAAACAATCAAAGCATTAGCCATCACATTACCAAAAGGTTTAGGTAATGTTTTAAAATTATCTATTTCCTTAGGAAACGTTTTTTTTAATTGTATCATAAGTAACAGCCTGCTCATCAATCACAAAATCGACTCTACCCATTTGGAGTT
The DNA here is from genome assembly GCA_017998585.1 of Candidatus Cloacimonadota bacterium. The sequence goes on from JAGOCT010000089.1 coordinate 2,427, forward strand.
TTTTGATTGATAAATCCAGAGTTGTTGTTGTTTCATATTTGACACCATGTTTATCCAGTTCATCTGCAATAAAAGAACCAGCAATAAGACCAATTGTATAACCTTTTAAATCACTAATTTTTTCAAACTTCACATCTTTTAATGGTTTAGGATTTTTTGTATAGTAATATACCTTATTTGAACTGTGAAATAAAGGATCAGAATAATTAAACAAAGCTTTTCTTTCAGCAGTTACAGCATAGGGGAAAGCGGCAAAAGCTTCTCCTGTTTCAACCGTTTTTTCACAACGTGCCCATGGATAAAAACTATAGACCGGTGTAATACCAGCTGTCTTACAGATTGCAGAGACAAGTTCGGTTACAGCTCCATAGTTAGGTAGTTTTTCTGAAGTAAAAGGTTCCCACTCACCCGTAGCGAACGGCACCTTTGTGTTTTGCGCTGCAAGACTTAAGATGCAGCATGAAATCACTATGACCCACAATAGTTTTTTCATTTTATCCTCCATAATATATTTTTGAAAAATATATCAAAAAAGAGAACGAATGTCAAGTAAAAAATCTACTAAAATCTTAAAATTAACAATCATAAAAACAAACAGCATATACATCCCCTTTATTTCTAAGGAATTACAAATTTCTTTAAATGACATCTCCCCTCAAAAGTAAATACATTTATTTTCTGGCTAAATGCATTATTCTTGTCTAAATCAGCCGATTCTTTATTATGACTTTGTTGATAGCCTAAATAAGGATATTTATTCAACTGATAGGACTTACTGACCACCTTTATCAGTCTGAATTGAACCGCTTTATAAACCGACATATTCACTAAAAGTGTTTTCAAAAGTTTCAAACATTTCTCCTGATCATCTGTTCTAAGAGAAAATCGTTTGATCAATGCATGGATTATCATGAGAAAAACAGCATAAGAGGACACGCCTCTTTTCCGGAGACTAGGGTACTCCTGTTTATACATGAAAGCATATCGGCTCAAATCCTGTTTGAAATGAAGGTCCAAACCATCCCATAAGCCTTTACAAATGGCATTAATCCGGATAATCGACTCATTCTGCTTTTGTCGTGATCTTTCTGTTTTTTTTCTCGCAATGCAAATCTGCCCGCCTGCATACCAGGCAAGATTCAGATCACCCACTCTTTTGGGATAATCATGTTGCTTTTGTTTAAAAACCACTTTCATTGTCTCCTCCTGAATACAATATAATCATTTCTTATTATTTTGCAACATTATTTTCATATAATTCTCTTATCTATCCTGTAGAAAAGTCGTTTCTTTTGTCCTCCTTTCTATTGCCTTATCTCCTGATTACAAGCGTATCACTGATTGAAATGAATAGAATTGAAGTAGGAATGTAAGAAGGAAGAAAAGGAAATATGTAAACGACCACAAGTTACTTTTTCAGGTAATTTGAAATATAAACAACGGAGTAACTGTTTGCAGGGATAAGCTTTGCAATACTTATAATAGTTTCTTTAAGTAAGTAACTTTATAAATTATTCTCAATTTCTAACTGCTTGGCAAAAAAGTAACTACTCAGGTACTGGTTATTATTTTAAAAACGGTAATAAATATTGTGCAATAAATGATAAATTTAAAGCAACAGTAGGGATTTACGAAGCGAAGCGCCGTAAATCAGCTTAGAATACCTGTATGATACATAGATCAAGGTAGTTATCCTTTTGTTTTTCGGATGTACGGCACTACGCAAGCTCCGTTTCGCACATCCCTACAGACCGTTTTGACATTTTGCAGATGCACTTTTATTGTGTAAACAAGTACCTGAGTAGTTACTCAAAAAAAACATTTATTAAATTTCTTTCAAACGATGAGTATAATGTTACTTTATCAGTAGCATCTTTTTGATCATCTTCTCTTTTCCACTTTTCAGAACATAGAAATAAATACCTGATCCACTCTTTTTACCCGACTGATTATCACCTGACCATGAAATGTAATGATCACCTGCTGGTAAATCAGCATCAATTAAAGATTTTACTTTTTGACCTTTGATATTGTAAATATCTAATTCTACTTTGCTTTCATGTCTTAAGCTAAAATGAATCGTAGTTTTGGGGTTAAATGGATTTGGATAATTTTGAGAAAGTTTTACGTTTGAAATTGGAGTTATCTCGTTTTCATTGATGGGTACGACTACTGGACGATAGGAAGTCTCATGATACAAAATTTGGGAGCTGACCTGTCCCCCACTCTTTTTGAGTTGCATATAATAATAAGCATTCGGTGTAAGATGTCTAAGACCCACATTACTGAACCAGGGGTCCCATTCAATAAGGTCCAGATCATCTATGTAAGCAGTTCCTACACGATTTCCGTTACCTCTGATCACAATACTGACTGAAAAGCCCTGACAACCTTCAGGGATATCCAGGTTAAAAAAGACCGTTTGCCAGGTTGAATTATTATTGACAGAAATATTTTCCACCTGCTGACCTGAGTATGAACTGCTACCCGGGCTGGAATAATAATTTACTGTAACAGTAAAATTTTGAAGATTTGAGCAGTTCACTTTTGCATAAAAAGTAGCAGGTAAATCATTCATAAACCGGTGCTTATTTAAAGTTGCCATATAAATATTGCTTGCAGGAGGCGTATCCGTCATTTTCATGGAATAATTACCTCTGAAAACCACCGTGGAGTCATAAGAAGTATTTTCATCCAACTCCCATTGGTAAAAATCAGGATTTTCAAATGCACCGAAAGGCATCAAACTTCTGCCTACCCGGTATTGATAATTATCATCAGGGGCTATTTGCACTATTTGGGAAAAATCTGCTCTGTCTTTTATCAGTATGGGTTCAGAAAATTGACTGCCATCAGGATAAGTGACTGACTTTTCAACTATTGTATCATAAGTTTCATAGGCAAGCGTGTCAGTTATTACTTTTCCGGTAAACTGATCACGATCAACCAATAAAATGGTATTCATCTCTCTGGATCTGTAAACCAGATAATCTAAAATTCTCAAAGCAGCATCATTATGTATCAAACGAGGCAAACTGCCTGCCAAAAACACAGGAATTACTTCATAGTTAAAAAAGCCCTGTTGATTGATACTGGTTTTCAAAATCATAGAAGGTTTTGTATCAGCACGGCTCAAATCAAATACAAAATTACCCAAAGAATGGGCAATCAACTTATTTTGATAAACTTCAAAACCCTGAATAATATGAGGATGATGTACAATTACAATATCAGCGCCCTGGTCAATGGCAAAATGACGCAACTCAGTATCCCACATATAAGGATAATCGATTCTTGGAGCAGAATCATCTAATCCTTCACTATCAGACATATATTTGTCATAATCTGCACCAGGTTTCAGAGAATATTCACTGCCAGCATGCATCATCACGATTTTCAGATCTGCTGTATTTCGAACATAATCCAATTGAGATTTTAGAGAAGAAGGCTGAAGATTATAAAAGCCTGGTTTATTGTATGCAGCCTGTAAAAAAGGCTGATAATTATTATACGAACCATTACGGTCACTACTTGCCAGAAAAGCCAGTACCTGCCCTTTGAGATTGACCATTAAGGGCAGAGAAGCCTCATACTCATTGATACCTGCACCGGAGTACAGTATGTCATTATCAGATAATACTTGCTGAGTCTGAGAAATGCCATTATATAAATAGTCATAAATATGATTATTCGCCAGACTGACAATATCAATGCCTGCATCTGTTAAGGCATTCACCATGACCGGATTTGCCTGAAAACGAATAGGTTTCGTAGGATGAGGTGTATTCGCATTTGACAGAGAAGATTCCAGATTGGCAACGCTCAAATCAGCAGAAACCAATATATCTCTCACGCTGTCAAATACAAGCTGTGGGTCAATATTGCCGACAGTACGTGCCAACATTACATCACCAACAAAGTTGATGGAAGAAGGCAATATATTGGCAACGGCTTCATAAGAAATATCTTCCGTTGTAAAGCCTCTTTTTCCGCTACTGCTTTCAACAGTCAGTAAGACTTTAAAAACTTCCTGATTGCAGTTATTATAAATATGCACAGGATGTTCTTCCGTAGATGTGTTTCCATCTCCAAACTGCCAGTACCAGGTATATGTTTCATCCGGATTCTGATTATGAATCACACTGTTAAACTGCACTCTAACAGAACGTTCGTCTGACTGTCTGTTTGAGATATAATACCTAAAGCCAGGGATCGGTGCAGGAATAATATCTTCACTGACATCATATATCTCGTCAAAAAATACCTTACCGTTTCCCTGATTGATAAAAAATAGCCGGTTGATCACCGGATAATAATCAAAACGGGCATACCAGTCTTCGCCTAAAGGCAGTAAATACTGACACCATTCATTGTTAGGGAAAGCACCCTGATAATCTTCCACCCAGTTCATCGAATCGGCTTCTACACTCCCTTTTATGATGTAAATCAGGCTATTGCTTCCATCTCCGACACCAAAAGCAATCGCATTCCCTGTCTGATTGACCCTGGCAGCCAGAGACCAGACAGTTGAACCATCTGTAAAAATGCTGTCAGTCATCATAAATTTGGAGTTGTTCCCTTTTAAATAGAGTGAATAAGGGGAGCTGTTATAAGTTTCACTACTGCTGTACTCCCAGTAGTTTACATTATCAAAAT
>JAGOCT010000090.1 GCA_017998585.1 Candidatus Cloacimonadota bacterium
TTTGGCTGGGATGGTTCTGACTATACAAATACCCGTTTACCCGAAGGAAAATATATAATTGAACTGAATACAGAAAGCAAATTCACTTCAGTTAAAAAAATTATTATTTTAAAATAATCACATATTTATAAGACAGGCTGTCTTCGGACAGCCCTTTTTTTATGAAAAATCTAAATATCAACGATTATATACAACAATACTTAAACGCTAAAGATATACATAATCCGTCAGGCATTTTTGCAGATTTGCATGATTATCCTGTTGATACTATTGTATCGAATACTCTTTTTACAAAAGCTGTAGCAGATATCAAGACAATGCTTCGTTTATCCTCAGGATATTCAATGAATCAGTTAAAAAATATAAAAAATCACTATCCGGATCTGCCTGTAAATGAGTTAGTCACTTTCATTACCTTGCAAAAAAAATACAAAGATAAACTGCAAATTGCTGATATGTGGTTGTTAACTGATAAAAATGCGCAACAGGCTTCTTCTTTTTTATTGGCTCAGTATCATGGAAGCCTTTTTCGTGATTATGATTCTTGTGCAGATTTGTGTTGTGGTATAGGAATGGATTTATTCTTTCTTTCTGAAAACAAGAAAAAATGTTTTGCAGTAGATTTATCTGAAGAAATTCTTAGATATGCGAGTCATAACATGTCTTTATATTCGGACAAGGGTATTGTTTTTATGAATATCAAAGCTGAAGAGTTTCAGGAAGAGGCAGATGCTGTTTTTGTTGATCCGGACAGAAGAGTCGATGATAGAAGAAGTATTAACCCCTTCAATATGTCACCTGATTTACCCGCTCTTGAAAAATTATATCTCCGATATCCACGTATTGCTATCAAACTATCTCCTATGCTGAATTATGATCAATATGATTTTTTTAAAAAAGGACAATTACAATTTGTTTCAGAACATAATGAGTTGAAAGAGATTTTATTTTGTTCAAAAGAACTGGTTAAAGAGGATATATTTAAAAAGGCGGTTCTGTTAACTGAGAATGTAACTTTTACAGGTTCAGGAAAAATAAAGACGGACGTGTCTGTGATAAAGCAATATCTCTATGAACCTAATGTCGCAATCATAAAAGCTCACTTGATTGAAGCACTTGCATATGAGCTTAACCTGAGTAAGATAGACCTACATTTAGCACTGCTTACTTCTGATCAGAAAATTCAAAGTCCATTTGTTAAATGCTATCAGGTACAAGAAGTAATGGATTATTCACTAAAAAAACTCAACCAGTTTCTAAACAATCATTCTATCACTCAGCTGGATATCAAAACCAGAGGTTTTTCAGAAACAGTAGAACAGTTTAGAAATAAGGTTAAATTAAAAAAAGGAAATAAAAAAGCTGTGCTGTTTATCTTAAAATTGGCAGATAAACATTACTTTGTGATAAGTGATATCAAAGAGAAATAATTTGAAACAATACAATTTTTCGGAAAATGAAGATTTTATTTGCTTTACAAAAAATGCGATATTATTATAATGGTAAAAAAATGGAGGAAACATGAAAGAAAGAGTTTTAGAAATACTTGAAAAAGTAAGACCTTCTTTACAAGCCGATGGTGGTGATGTAGAACTGATTAATATCACAGAAGATGGAATCGTTGAAGTACGTTTACAAGGTGCATGTGGAAGTTGTCCAATGGCAACATTGACCCTTAAAGCCGGAATTGAACGTGTTTTAAAAGAACATATCAAAGAAGTTAAAGAAGTGCGTCAGGTATAATTTATATGATATGAGGTGCTTTAAGCACCTCATTCTATTAATTTCAAACAATTATGAAACTTAGGAGAAAAAATGAAAAAAGTATGTGTTGTGGTATTACTGGTTTTGTCTATAATCAGTTTGTTTGCCGAAATTGATGAAAGAAAACCGCTTATGGATTATTATAAGGATCAAAATCTGAACAATTTTTTAAAAGCAGTTTCATATTATGGTGTAAAAAGTGAGTTATCAAAAGACCTAGCTGATGAAGCAAATTTAATGAGTGTTGTTTACGCTCAGTTGCATAAAAGCCTGAATAAAATGGTTGAGAATGCAGATTCATTGGCACCAGGTCAGGCCTTTCAAACAGCTAATATTTTATTGGAAATGGGACAGTATCAACAGGCAATCAAAATATATAATAAAATCAATGATAAAACACCCAATTGGTCATGCCCATGGCGACATAAAGGGGAAGCTTACTTAAAAGTTCAAGATTATATCAATTCAGAAAAAGCATTGTTAAAAGCAATTGAAACCCGAAAAGAGCATTATGATGCATATCTGATGCTTGCTGAAGTATATCTGAAACAAGATAAGTTCAAAGATGCTTACAACACCATGCAGGATGCATTTAAATACAAGGGAAAAGATATTGAGGAAGAAGAAGAAGTTTACTCAAGAAAAGATGTAGATCTCATGTATCTGGAAATTCTTAAAGGGGCTAAAATGAAAAAAGAAGCTACTGAATGGGAAAAACAGATCAAACAAAAATATAAAATGTAATGATGTTTAAAAAAAAGGCAGGTTAACCTGCCTTTTTTTATTTCTTAATAATTCTGTCTAGTTTTTCAATAAAACTGATGAGTTTCGCATCACTTTCGTATTTACCAAGATCATCACATGTTTGACAATCATGAATCATTTCAAAGGTTTTTGTAATCAAGAACTGATAAATTTTTATCTGCTCAGCAATGGCGATGAATTGTTTTACTGTCAGTGGATTGTCACAGGCATTGTTATAAGCTTCAACATACCATTCTTCATAAAACTCAGTAAATTGTAAAGGGGGAATATCATTCGTCAGCATGACAAAATCATATCCAATTGGTGCATAACATAGCATTTCCCAATCAATTACCAAGGGTTTATTGTCATCATTGAAACCAATATTGGCAAAATAAAAATCCCCATGATGCAAGGTAAAAGGTACTTTACTCATGATGTTTTTTACTTTTTCAGGTTTATAGAAATTCTTCAATTTTTCTTCCCTGACTGAGCCTAGTTGAGTCAGAAGTTTATCTAAACCAGAGAAAAACCATTTCCATTCCTGTTTTAAATGCTTTGTTTCTTTTTCAGAGAGCTGTTTGTTTAATGCCCTGTTCATAAAATCAAACATATCTGAAAACTGATAGGCATGATCCCAATTATTACCTGTTAATTTTGCATCTTTTATGGCTATACGGGTAATGAGATTTTTCATTTGACTTTCGGATGGCAATGTAGGAGGTCCGAATCTTTTCAGCTCGTTGGAACAATCCTTCATGTATATTGCACGTTTGTCGGTAAATAAGATTGGAATATCGAAAAATCTGGAAAAAGTTTTCTTAATATCTGAAGAAAAGAACTGAATTTCTCTGTAGTTAAAATCTTTTGTAAGCAGCATTGGCATATCAAGCGTCGGATATTTTTTTAGAATCAAGGATATTGAACCTTCTTTGTCTTGATCTAAATATTTGACTTCTAACTTTTCAAAATGTTTGCGTCCATATCTTACAAACTTAAAAGGTTCGTTCGTTTTTTCAATATTTACGACTTTAGCATTTTCAGAGATAACATTACATAAATGCCTTTGAATATTTTGTTTCATATCCCCTTCCTTTTTCAAAATATCAGCAACCCCACTTATTAAGTTACAATTATCTTATATACATCCCTCACAGAATTAGTCTGCTGACTATATATGTGAAAGCATGAAGTATAATAAACTGTATTATAAAGCCAAAAATATGGATTCAGATAAAACTTGTCAATCAATTTTAAAAAAAAATCTGTTAAAAAATCTATACACTTATGTAAGTATAAGTCAAATAATCAATTAAAAATGTAAAAAATATCAGGATTATTTCAGACTTTTTGTCGAAAAGATAAATAAAAACATCTTTTCAGAAAACATAATGATGATAATTTTTGAAAAAGAGGTAATCTGAAAAAATGAAGTATTTTGTAAGATAACAAAGAGAGACAGAATTCCTTTGACAATATGAGGCTTTATAATAAATTAGACATGAGAGAAGAGTAAAGGAAATAGTATGGTTGGAAATATACTGATATATGAGTTTTTGATTGTTTTTGCTGCTAGCTTTCTGCTAGTGTACAATCTAACTCCATTTATAATAAAATTAGCTTTTAAACTTAATTTTGTTGATAATCCCAGTGCCAGAAAGATGCACAAAAAAGTCGTCCCTCTTATGGGAGGCTTGAGTGTTTTTATTGGTTTTTTTGCAGTTGTATTGTTTGAGACAAGTATTCAGGCATATCAAAGCTTTGATGTAGGACTTATCGGTTATTTAGGTGCAGGTTTTTTAGTGATGCTAGTTGGATTAATCGATGATAAATCACCTATAAGCCCAAAAGTAAAAATGTTTTGGCAATTGATAGTCTGTCTGATTTTTATATATTCGAATAATTTATTCTGGCTTCTTGGTCCCTGGTGGATTACAGTGCCTGTCTTGATGTTCTGGATGATTGGTCTAATGAATGCATTTAACTTTTTAGATAACATGGATGGTATATTGGCGGGTATGTCAGGTATTTTGGCTTTAGGATTCTATGCTGTCAGTATCATGACAAAAACTTCCTCAGTTCAATACTTTAATAATTATGTAGCCTTACTGGCTTTAAGCTTTGCCGGTTCAGTATTTGGATTTTTACCTCATAATTTTAATCCTGCCAAACTGTTTATGGGTGATGCAGGCAGTATGTTTATTGGCTATTTCTTATCAACCATGGGTATTTTGACTGGTAAAATGACTGTAAACAGTATGCAGAATAATCTTTATTATATTTTGCCCGTGTTGATACTCAGCTATGCAATTTTCGATATATCTCTGGTGAGTTATACAAGAAAGAGAGATGGAAGAAGAATATCTCAGGGAGGTAAAGATCATTCCACTCATCGAATCGGTACAGCTATGGGCTCAACAAAAATTACAGCAATAGTGGTTTATCTCATCAATACAATAATAGTGCTTACGGCGATTATTGTACTAAAACTTCATTCCGTGGAAGTGTTAATTTTTTCTACAATTCTATATGTGTTAGCCTTTTTATTTTTTGGAAGAAAACTGGATAGTATCCCAATCGTTATTCCTAAGAATCAACTTAAAAATCAAGGTTAATGATAAAGTGAAACGGTTAAAATGATATTTAAAATATTAGGCTCATCCTCAGGAATTGCAGAAAGGGGTAAGAACCTATCATCTGTTTATTTTAATGTGTTTGACAAGCATCTGATCATAGATGCAGGAGAAGGTCTTGCTCATAAAATTCAAATAGAAAATATTGATGTGGATACTATTGATGCTGTTCTCATTTCTCATTTTCATCCTGATCATGTAAGTGGTTTATTTATGATGATTCAAACGCTCTATATACAAAAAAGAACAAAAAAATTACAAATATTTATTCCAGAAAGAATATATGATTTTTCACGAATAATGGGGATGTTTTATACTTTTAAGGAACGGCTTAGTTTTGACATTGAATATCTTTTAATAAGTGAATTAGAAAAGCATTATCCTTTTGTAATATATTGTGAAAATGATCACTTATTACCTTATGGTGAGTTTATAGAAAAATATCAGTATCAGAATACCATGAAATCCTATTCATTTAAAGTAACAGAAAATCAGAAATCAGTTATATACACTGCTGATATTAACAGTAGTCAATCCATAAATCAACTTCTCTCAGAAGTAGATTACTGCATCATTGATGCAATCCATCCATCTATAGAAGAAATCAAAAGGATTGAAAGATTTGTAATGCAGAAAGTGCTGCTTACACATGGTTCCAATGAAAATACAGACAAATTAGTGAAGGAGAATCCAAAATTTGTTTATGCTCAAGAAAACAAAATATATTCTTTTTAGCCTGATTATTCTAAGCAGTGCTTGTAGTCAGAATAAATATGAATCAGCTAAAAGTATGTATGAAACAGGGAATTATCCTGTGGCAATTGAAGAATTTGATAAAATTATTTCAAAGTCGAAAAATGGTTATGAGATTACTTTGTCAGAAGAAAATAGGTCAGAATCCTACTATCAATTAGGAATTAAAGCATTAGAGAGAAAAAATTATAATCTGGCAATTCGCTTGTTTTATCTGGCCAATTCAGATAAGGCCGATGAGAAGATTATCGAGTGTTATACGGATTTGATCCAGGAGTTTAAAGAAAAAGATCAGAAGACAAGAATTATCGCTACATATAATTATATTATCAGTAATCTGTACCAGTCTCCACGAGTTCCCGAGTTCATTTATCAGCGAATTAGTGATGTATATGAATGGTATCAGAATGAGAAAGTAGTTTGGGATGATTATTGTTTTTTATATGATCGTTTTCCTCAATCTGAATATGTGTCAAAAAGTCAGGTTATTATTGATCAGTTTATAAAAAAATGGATTGATGAGTTAGTGACTCTGAAACATCAGAAAGACACAGATCTGAGTTTAGTAATAGATCGTTTAAATGCAATCAAGGTATATCCCAGCAGTTATCAGAATTATATTTCTAAAGAGATTGCTTTGATTTATATTCAAATTGCAGAAAATAACATTGTAATGAAAGAATACATTCAAGCTGAACAGTATTTTAGGATAGCGCTTCAATACGATGAAACCCAGAATGAATATGTTAGAAAAAGATTAAATGACGTATGCGATTTGTTTATCAGTCATGGAAACAGTCTATTGGATAAAAGGCTGATTGATGAAGCGATTGTATATTATAACCGTTCGTTTCAGATCATCCCAGAATATCCAAAAGCAATACAGGCAATCGCCCGTGCAGAAAAAAGAAGACAAGATATTGCACGGTCTCTGGAGTTAAAAGAAGAGGGGCTTCAACTCGAAAGAAAGAAAAAATACCCGGAAGCTCTGGAATATTATAAAAGAGCTTACTCTTTAGACAATACCGATGAATTAAACAAACTGATTTTTGAAGTGACGAATATTATAC
>JAGOCT010000001.1 GCA_017998585.1 Candidatus Cloacimonadota bacterium
AATAAAGTAATTGGAAAAACCAAGAAAACTAAGTAGAGAAATGAAATAAAGATGTTTTTGGAATGAACGATGATGAAATAATAAACGATTCATAAAAAACAGGAAAAGTAAAACATATAAGAAAAGACAAAAAACTTGTCCAAAAATAACAAAGGATAACCAACCTAAAAAGACACCAAGATATCCTATCATGTTCTCTGCAGGAGGATATTTATGGGTTAGAAGATCTACCAGACTAAAAGGATATTCCTTAAAAGTGCTAATATCGTTCTCCAAGTAAGAAAGGGGAGTGGAAGAGGAAAGAAAGAGGAGTATATTGATAAATAATAAGAAAATAATAAGTAATTTTGTGTTTATTTGTGATACTGATTTTTGTTTTTTTTCTTGTTTTTTTGCAGGCATAAATCCTCTTATTATCAGATTCAGAAAGGAATCTGTTTAGTTTGATTGTTGCTTGTGAATAATTCTTGCTTTATGATCATAAAAAAAGGAATCAGAAACGGATATAGGTTTCTGATTCAATTATATTAATAAGATGTTTTATACATTAAACCGTACATTGATGATGTCACCATCTTTAACAACATAGGTTTTGCCTTCAAGACGGAATAGCCCTTTTTCGCGAATGGCTTTTTCTGAACCATGAGTAACAAAGTCAGTGTAATTAAATGTTTCTGCGCGGATGAAACCACGTGCCAGATCAGAGTGGATCTTGCCAGCAGCTTCAAGAGCGATGTCTCCTTTATGGATGGTCCAGGCTCTGACTTCATCTGTACCGACTGTGAAGAAACTGATTAACCCTAAAACTGAATAAGCTGTTTTGGTAAACACGTTGATGGCAGAATCTTTGATGTTCATGTCTTCCATAAACATTTTTGCTTCTTCTTCATCCAGACGACTCAGTTCCATTTCAAATTTGCCAGCAAATTCAATGCATTCGGCATATTCTTTGAGTTCATTAATGATGTTTTCATTTTTATAGAGGTTGTTTTCATCAGAATTAAGAACGATAAGAACTGGTTTTTGACTTAGAAATTGAAAGCCACGTATTGTTTTTAATTCATCTTCTGATAAAGTCAGGCTAGAAATAGGTTTGATTTCATTAAGTGTTTCAACAATTTGCCTGAGTACTTTTTCTTCAAGTTGAATTGCAGGGGTTTTAATTCCTCTTTTATATCCCAATTCAATTTTTTCAATTCTTTTTTCTGCTGTAATCAGATCAGAAAGTATGAATTGTTCGTAAATGGATTTGAAGTCTTTAACCGGATTTGCTTTATAATAGGTTTCATCAAGCACCGGATCAGAAAAATTTCTCAAAACAATAGCCAGTGCATCGGTATTTTTGATTAAAGTCATAGAAGATGTACTGAGAAACTGATGATTTTCATCATCTTCACTCATAGCAGGAAAATCTATAAATTCAATATTGGCATAGATGGTACTTTTGGGTTTGTAGATTTCTGAAAGATGCGTAATTCTTTCATCCAAAACCAGAACATTGCCAAGATTGGGTTCGCTTTTACTGTCATAAAGACTTGTATCTGCTTCCAGTTTGGTTAAAGCATTAAAGATGGTTGTTTTACCAGATTTTGGCAGTCCGCTGATTCCTATTTTCATTTTTGAGTCCTTACACTTTTATTATTCATTTTGGTGGGTTTGAATGTTTTTTGTTTAGGTTGAGTCTGTTTTGGGTGATGTACAAGATTTGATTCTGTAACAGCATGTTGAGTTTTTAGCTGATGATTTTCTCTTTTGGCATGCTGAGTATGTTTCACAAGATATAGCACTTCTTCAGGGGTAAGTGATCTCCACATACCAACAGGCAGATTTTCAAGATGAATTTCACCGATCTGGATTCTTTTGAGTTTGGTTACCTGATGACCGAGTGCTTCTATCATACGTCTGATTTGACGGTTTCGGCCTTCAAATATTGTCATTTTGATTTCACAGTTTTTATCTGCAACCTTTTTCATATAGACTTTAGCAGGTAAAGTGGGTCTGTCATCGAGCATGATACCATTTCTTAGCTGGTTGAGTTCTTCTTCGTTTAGCATGGCATCAACGCTTACGACATAAGTTTTGGGGAGTTTGAATTGGGGGTGAATGATTTTATTCGCCAAATCGCCATCATTTGTTAAGATCAGTAATCCTTCAGAAGCATAATCAAGTCTGCCAACCGGATTAAGGGATTTTGCAAAATCAGGTAATAAATCGTAGATGGTTTTTCTATCAAATTCATCGCTTTTTGTTACAATGTAATTTTTGGGTTTATTCATAACGATAAGTGTCTTTTGGACGTCTGGTTTTACCCGTTTATTCTTGTATTGTACAATATCTCTGTCAGGATCAATCTGTCTGCTTAAATCTGTGCAAATTTCGTTGTTAATTTTGATATCACCATTCAGTATAAATTCTTCGACTTTTCGTCGAGAGCCTATCTGGCTCATTGCTAAAAACTTATTAATTCTCACCAAGACTCCAATGTATTTTTGATGATATGATCAAACAAGTCACTGAATATTTTGTTGATGGCTTCTTCTTCCGTTTTTTCAATATTCACGTTTGTTGAGCTGGGGTTATAGGTCTTTGTGAGTAATAGACTTTTATTTTCATAAATGGTCTTACTCATTTTTAAATCGGTAAAAGTGACAGAAAATAAAATCTGAATCTGATATTCCTGAACATTGCCGGCATTATCGTAAGAAAATATCTTTTTTTTGTAATCGATAATCTCACCTTTAAGTTCAGAATCAGGGTTTTGTGTGTTGATTTTTAATCGTCCATCGTGAAGAAATGCGTTTACGAGACTATTTTGTGTGTCCTGTGCAAGTGCGTATTCTACGGTTTTGTTTTCAAAGGGCTGGATATAAATAGTCTTTAAATGGGGGTACTCACTGGTGTAAACCGAGTAAGAGCAACCTGCAAAAAGCAGTAGTAATAAAAAAATATAATAAAAATTCTTGACCATAAGTTATAAGATTTTTTTTTATATGTTAATGTCAAGAAATTATTGTCTTGACATGATTAAAAAATTAGATTATAAGTACAAAAAAGTGATAATGAAAGGGGTTTACAATGAATAATACGAAACTCTTAAGTGTCGCAGAAGCGGCGAAATACTTAAAAGTTGCCGAATCTGTTGTCATTGAAATGATTAATTCCGGCACATTTAAGGAACAAAAAACAGGGAAATCTGTTAAAGTGGACAAAATTGAGATTGATGAATGGCTTACCAATCTGAATGAGAATGAAGAAGCATATCTGGCAATGAAAAGAACAATTTGTCGTTTCCAGGATTATTTCAAAATTGAAAATATCTTTTTGGATTTTGAAGCAGATAACAAATACGAAGCGATCGCGGTTATGTCCAGAAAAGCAAGAGATCTTAAGTTAGTCAGAGATCACCGTTGGTTGTATGAAGTGGTTGTTGCCCGTGAAGAGCTGGTTTCCACAGCAGTTGGTGAAGGTGTGGCTATGCTTCATCCAAGACATATGCATCCAACCAAGATTAAAACACCATCTATTTTATTTGGACGTTCAGTTCAGGGTGTAGAATTTGATGCACCAGATAACCAACCGGTCAGCATTTTCTTTATGTTATTACTGCATAATGACATGCAACATTTGTTCTCTCTGTCATTTTTATCTAAGTTTTTAAAAACAGGCGATAATCTTCAGACTTTATTAAATGCAAATACACCTGAAGATATTATGAAGTGTTTTGAAGCTTATGATGCAAATCAACCAATAAAAAAATAAGCGGGGAATTAATGCCTTTAGTACGAATCATATTAGGTAGTCAATCAGATATGAAACACGCGGAAAAAGCGGTTGAGCAGCTAAATCTGTTAAATATCAGCAGTGATTTACATGTGGCTTCAGCACACAGGACACCCGAAAGAGTCAGACAATTGATTGAATCAGCTCCTTCAGATGGGGTTCAAACGATTATTGCCATGGCTGGTATGGCAGCTCATTTGCCAGGCGTGATTGCTTCTATGACTGTTTTACCGGTTATTGGGGTTCCTTTATCCGGATCAGCTTTAAGTGGAGTCGATGCACTTTATGCTGTGGTTCAGATGCCTCCAGGAATTCCTGTGGCGACAGTGGCTGTTGATGGCGCAAAGAATGCGGCTATTCTGGCAGCTCAGATGATTGCTTTAAATGATAACAATGTTCATGAAGCATTGATTCAGATGCGAAAAGATTTTTATAAGTAAACCCATTATAAATTTCGTAAACAGGGCAGAGGCGTGTAATAGCGTCTCTGCATTTTAAAAATAAAATTGATAGTGGATTAAATGAGGAAATGATGTTTGCTCGTTCGATATCTTATACTTTAAATGGAATAGATGCAGAAAAACTATGTATTGAATGTGATGCCAAGCATGGTACTTTTAGTTTTAACATGGTAGGATTACCTTCCAATTCGGTGAAAGAGAGTAAAGACAGGGTTGCTGCAGCGATTATCAATGCCGGATATCAGTTTCACGCACGCCGATATACTGTTAATCTGGCACCGGCAGATCTCAAAAAAGATGATGTGGGGCTTGATTTACCGATAGCGATTGCATTGATGGCAGCGACCAAACAGGTTAGAAGTCTGAAAATGGAAAAATGTGCGATTGTCGGAGAATTGTCTCTGGATGGAGAAGTCAGACCGGTAAGAGGAATATTACCCATTGCTCTGGCAGCAAAACGCGACAATCTGGATGGTATCATCGTGCCAAAAGAGAATGCAGAAGAAGCTGCTATGATTGAGGGTTTAGCTGTTTACCCGGTGGAGTCTCTGAGAGATACGGTGGAGTTTTTGGAAAACAGCATTCAGATAGAACCCTGTGTTATCAATACCGAAGATATTTTTTCCAATATGAGTCATGTTGTGGATGATATGTTTGACGTTAAAGGTCAGTTTCATGTGAAACGGGCTTTGGAAGTATCTGCAAGTGGAGGACATAATCTGTTGATGATAGGACCTCCTGGTTCTGGAAAGACTATGCTTGCAAGAAGACTTGCCTCTATTCTCCCTGAGTTTAGCATGGAAGAATCCCTGGAAACAACTAAGATTTTCTCTGTTGCCGGTTTACTCACTGGAACAAACAAAGGGATTATAACTAACCGTCAGTTTCGCTCGCCTCATCATACCATTTCAGATATTGCCTTGATAGGTGGTGGCTCATATCCAAAACCAGGAGAAGTATCATTGGCACATAATGGTGTTTTATTTTTAGATGAATTACCCGAATTTAAAAAATCAGCTCTGGAAGTGCTCAGGCAGCCACTTGAAGATGGTTTTGTTACGATTGCAAGGGCAACGCAGACCTTATCTTTTCCTGCCAAATTTATCCTGATTGCCTCGATGAATCCCTGTCCATGCGGATATTATGGCTCTCATATAGAAGGACATTCTTGTAGTTGTGGTCAGCAGCAGATTATTCGTTATCGCTCAAAAGTATCAGGGCCTTTATTGGACAGGATCGATTTACATATTGAAGTACCTCAGATGCATTATAGCGATTTGATGGCTGTTCCAAATGGAGAAAAATCTGTTGATATTCGCAAAAGAGTAAACATATGTCGTCAGATTCAACTGGAACGATTTAAAAATGAAGCTATTTATTGTAATGCACAGATGTCATCTAAGTTAATTAGAAAATACTGTGAGCTTGATGATGAAAGTAAGGAATTGTTAAGGGTCGCGATGCAGAAAAAAGGCTTATCTGCCAGAGCTTATGACAGAATCCTTAAAGTTTCACGAACAATAGCCGATTTGGATAATAGTGAGAGAATAAAAGTTCAGCATCTCAGTGAGGCTGTTAACTACCGGAGTCTGGACAGAAAATACTGGGATTGATATGATAAGCATTTATGAAAATTAATACTTTCATAAAGGGTTAGATAATAAAAATGAATCAGAGAGAAAGCAGGATAAATGAAAAATAAAGATTACTCAAAGGTGATTAAAACCCTGATAATCTTAAATCTGGTAATGGTAATAATTGTTTTACTGGCATATTGCGCTAAAACGAAAGATTACTCCGGTTACAAAGTTAAGAATATTATTGAGTTTCACAGGGGTATTCAGAAAAAGTAAAAAAAAGCGTTTTTGATGACAGAATGACATTCATGTTATCAAGAACGCTTTTTACAGTTTCTATTGTTTTAGCTCCATCAGATTGTTTTTTGCACATTCAACCATATTCATAAAACTCTGAATTTTTTCACATGCAAAATCACTACATTCTGCGCAGTGGTTAATCTTGTGATCAATTACACAGGATCTGATATTGCATTCATTACAATGTGCGAATTTAATTCCTTCTTTCATACATCCGGTACAGTTCACGTTTTCTGGTTGGATATTAGCCTGATACATTTCAGACCATTCTTTAGCGACTTTTTCACGTAATTGATTATCATTGTTTTCTGTTGCAATTCTGGCTTCACAAATTTGGCAATCCAGACCACAGGCTCCCTGGTTTAATGATTTCATGATCTCTTCCTTTTTTTAATATTCTTCTGCAATCAGTTCACCATCAACTATTGAATATGAAACCTGTCCGGTTTCCTCATTAATATTGATAGATTTTTTTAAAATACGGATATACACGCCTGGAAAAATCTTTTTGAATATCAGTATATGTTTTGGTAAAACATCTTCATTTTTGAGTGTTTTATTGATTTCGTTTTCCAGTTTTGTTTCAAGATCTTGTAATTTATCTGATAAATCAGAAAATTCAGAGCTGTCAGTCTGATTATACTCTCTCATTTTCATGATTTGTTTGGTAAGCAGAAGCATTTTTTCTTTGGTAAAAGGGGAAATGGATATTTCAGTTTCAGTGTTCATCATACTTGCATTTCCAATGATAGCTGCTTCAATGTGCTCACCACTTTGAATAATGCCACCAACAATAGAACTGTTTTCTTCATTACCAAATACTCCTTTTTCAGCCATCAGACGACAGAAATGAGCATTTTTATCAAATGAGATCTTGCCACCGCAAGCTATTCTTGAATTTTCAGCATTTTGAAAGTGAATGTCTCCTTCGGCTATTATACCAGGTTGTCTGCAATTTAGAATATTCCCTATCACATTGATATTACCGGTTGCATTAACGGAGGCATCCTCAATGTCTTGTTCGACAGTTAAATCCCCATCAATAAAGAGTTGGGCTTTTTCACAGATATTGCCTTTAACAATCAGATTTCCGAACAATTTAAAATTTTCATATCCTAAATCAATATCGTGCTCAATAATAAAATCACTCTTAACATGAATTCTGTTCAATTCGTCAATCCATGGATATCCTGAACGCGTGGCAATGATTTGACCTCTATCATGGATGTATTCTGTATTTTCGCCTAAATACTGGTTAATAAGAAAATTCTCAGAACTTTCAGGGTTTACTTCTTCTCCAAAAATATTAATTCCTGTTTTTGCAGGGCGTGTAACAAAAAGATGAGCCAGGGCTTCTCCTTTATGGATTTTATTAAGATTATCCAAAAGGAAGAACTGATTACCAATTGAGCTGTGATAACATCTGTCCTGGTTAAACAGGGGGGAGAACTCTATTTCAGGTTCTTTGGTTTTTTGACCGATGGCAATTGGAAAGGGAGTTCCAAATTCTTTTTTTATATCATTTTCTTTAATGAAATCCATCGCTTTGTCGATTCCATAAAGAATGCCAGACTCTTCAATCAGTTTTACAATTTCTGTTTCATTAATAAATTCATCATTATCGTGAATGGTCAGATAGGCATTATATGCATCATCTGATATTTCTAACGTAATATTTTGTGTGGGATTACTAAATGTTTGGCTCATTGGATGATTCCTATAACTGATAATTGGCGGTTATTTCCTTTGTCCCTACGGAAAGAAAAATAGTTTTGGTTTTCATAAGTACATTCAGGTATTAATTGAATTTGATTATTCTTAATTTTTTCTGCCTCAAGCTGAAAAGACAGCATTTCAGGTATGTTAATTTTATACGAGGACTCGTTGAACTTTTTTTCATTAAACTCCTGACTCAGAATTTCTGAGTTGGATTTATAGAAATGATGATAGGTATTTTTATCGACTTCATAGTGATTTGCTGATATTCCAGCACCAATAACAATATGTAAGTCATTTGACTGACATTTGAATTCATCAATCATTTTTTGAATTGTTTTTCCAAGTATATTGAGTCTTGTTCCTTCGCGTCCAGAATGGACAGCTGCAATTGCTTTTTGTTTTTTATCATAAATCAGGATGGGAAAACAATCAGCAGTACGGACGCATAAAAAAAGGTTTTTCGTATTGGTAATCATTGCGTCAGCAAGTGGAATTTCCGGCACATTATCAATAAATCCAGCTCCTGCATGAGCATCATTCACATTAACAATGACATCGCCAGCAGTTTGCTCCATTCTGACAAGCCGTTCATAAGGGATGACCAAATGAGACAGTTGAATTGCCTGTCTTTCTTTTAACAAAGTACGATAATCGTTTTTTTTATCTCCATGCCAGACAAAAATGTTTTCACAAATATATTCCATAAATCTCATTATCCTCATTTCATACTTTGTAAGTAAAAAAAATGAAAATTGTAATAAAGTCAATACTTTTCTTAAAAGTTTTTTATATTTGACTGGAAGTGAGACAATTATGACTCATAATAAAAAAGGCTGCCGAAGCAGCCTTGAGTTTCTATCTCCATTTAATGAGTTTTCGCTCTTTATAGAGTCTAAAATTGTATTTAGGTTTGATTCTGACACTGAAGTTTTGATATCCTGATTTTTTGAGACGGAAAGAACAAGTATATTTTACTACATTATCAGAGTATTTTTCAACAAAGTCAAGCGGAATAATTTCAAAATTATCCTGATTATCGAGCTGATAAAAGAGTTCGACTTCAAAGAGCTGATGTTCTGCCTGATCAAGGTAAACATAAGACTCAATATCTACGATATCTCCACTGGTAATCTTTTCTTCATCTGGGAATTTTAAGAAGAAATCCTTAATAAAAATTTTATCCCATACTGCAGCTGCTTTAGATTCGATTTCGAGTATATCATTCAAAATCTTGTAATTATCTGAAGATATTTGCTCATACAGATAAATGCTTGGAATATAGAATTTTTTACCATATTCATCAAGCATACGGTGCATATTGAATCCCATTCCGACAGTGTACATAGAGCGTTTCATCATCCTGATCCAACGGATAGGGTAATTTGCCTGATCACGTTCATAGTAAAGCGGAGCAATTTCATTTTCAATCAGGTCATAGATCTGCTCTGCTTCCATTCTCTGAGCAGTCTCATAATCACTGTAATAATCTGCTGCATTGATTGCCCATCCGTTTTTCCCATCATAACATTCAGGCCACCAGCCATCGAGCACACTACAGTTGAGTACACCGTTAATACCGGCTTTCATTCCGGAGGTACCACTGGCTTCCATTGGTTTGACAGGATTATTCAACCAAACATCCACACCCTGAACGATATGACGGGCAACGTTCATGTCATAGTCTTCAATAAAGAGAAATTTGTCTTCTACATTGTTTTGTCTGGCAAATTCGATAATACCTTTAATCAGTTTTTTTCCTTCTATATCTGCAGGATGGGCTTTGCCGGCAAATAGAAACTGAACAGGCCTTTCCTTATTGTTTAGAATCCTAAGTAATCTTTCAGGATTTTTTAACAGCAGGGTTGCTCTTTTATACTGGGCAAAACGACGGGCAAAGCCTATTGTCAGATAACTGTGATGTAAAATTCGTTTACCTGGATTGCTGGTACTTTGTGTAAGCCCTTTATCTTGTGAAAAGCGAACGATTCTGTTTCTGATAAAAGAAATCATTTGTTCTTTTCTTTGCAGATGTGCTTCCCATATTTCATTGTCTGGTATCATCAGTACATTATTCCAAACATGCTTACGTTCAGATGCATGCAGATATTCAGGTCTTACATAGCGATTATAAAGAATCGTTAATTGTTTACTGAGCCATGTTTGCAGGTGAACGCCATTGGTAATTGCAGTAATTGGCACTTCACTGTCACAAAGATTAGGGTAAATCTTATGCCACATTTTTCTGGAAACATGAGAGTGTAATTCAGAAACACCATTAATGTATTTGGAAAATCTGATTGCCATGGCAGGTAGCCAGAAATTATGATCATCACCCTCAATCTCGCCATAAGAGATCATTTCCTGATAATTGATGCCTATCGCTTCAATCTTATCTTTCAGATATTTATCAATCAGTTTCTTATCAAAATGTTCATTTCCTTCAACAACCGGAGTGTGAGTGGTAAATACTGAACGGGCTTTGATGATGTTTTTTGCCTGATTAAAACTTAACTTTTGCTCGACCATCAGTTTTCTGAGCAGTTCAAAGATAATAAAGGCAGAATGCCCCTCATTCATATGGTAAACAGTTGGTTCTATATTTAGATACTCCATGATCTTCATCGAACCGTAAGCCAGCAGGATTTCTTGAAGGATTCGCTTTTCTCTGTCAGCTTCATACAGCAGATGAGTAATGCTTTGGTATTGAGGTGGATTTTGAGGCAGATCGGTATCAAGCAGGTAAAGTTTGATCTTGCCTACATTGATTATCCAGACTTTGAAGAAGAGCTTTTGGTTATGAATATTGATGTCCAGAATTAAGTCCATATTCTTGTCATCTTTGACAGTTTTAACCGGTTTTTGGCCCCATTCAATCAACTTATAGGCCTCTTCCTGCATTCCTTCAGGGTTTATTCTCTGACTGAAATAACCATATTTATACAGAATACCAAAGGCATACATGGGAATCGCCTGATCTGAAGCTGCTTTAAGGTAATCGCCGGCAAGGATGCCCAGACCGCCTGAATAGATAGGCAATGACTCATGTAAACCATATTCCATACACAAATAAGCGACTTTTGCCGGATGATCCATTGTCCATTTTTCGCCATTAATTTCAAAATCAGTATTATCAAAATTGAGGTATTCCTGATAACCCGTATAGACTTTATCCAGTTCATACAGATAGCCGGAGTCAGTTGACAATTCTTCCAGTCTTTCATTAGTGATTTCAGAAAGCAGTTTAACCGGATTGTGTTCACATTTTCTGTAAAGCATCGGATCAATACGGCTAAACAAATCATAAGCATCTTTATCCCAGGTTGACCATACATTGTAAGCCAGCTCTTCCAGTCTGTGCAGACTTTCTGGAATTCTGGGTTTTACATGGATACTGGTAAAACGTGGTTTTTTAATCATTTAATCTTTCCTCCAGATCAGCTAAGGCATTTATAAAATAGATATAAGCCTGTTCAGGGGAGTCGTAAGGTGAGAAGTATTTATGAACGTCTCCATCCTGAAAATACTTGGTACACATATAGTAGAAATGGTCAGAAGTGCTTAATTTTCTTGCATCTTCCATCAGATCATAACGTCCCTTTTCCCTGATTTTTTCGACAAGCTCATAGAATGTTTCTATCGCATTTTTTTGCATATCATTTTCCAGCCATGCAGATAAGTCACGCTCTGCATCTGCCCAGGAGACAGGTTCAGGGAAGGAGAGGGTTTCCTGCTGGTAATTGGATAATTCATAAGCCTGGGAAGGCCATGCAAATCCCAGATTCGGATTTTGAAGTACACGTTCCGGTAATTTCTCCATAAACTTGAAGATACCTGTTTCTTCCCATTGGTGTTCGCCGAATGTTTCATAATCCATAAAGAGATTGAGAAACATATTGCGCCCTTTTTCTTCCTTAAAAGTAAGCTGTTCAACCCAATGAACAAACTTATCGACTGTCAGTGGAAATTCAGGCCAGTCTCTGTTGGAAAAACGGAAGGCAATATCATCAGACAACTGATAGTATTTGAGCAGAAGACTGATGTCGCCAGTATAATTTTTGTAAGCATATAGTGGAGAACGCCAGCCTAAAATACGGTCAACGCCTTCTGTCAAAATCGTCTTAAAGCCTTCAATGTCATAGATGATGTCAGACAATTTATCCTGATAGATCAATTCTGTATTACGGAAAGTCGTTGTATAATAATTAAATTCTTTTTTCATCAGATTTCTGTGCATTTCGACTTGTTCCAGAAACTCTTCAGTATCGTACAGTAAGGCCAGTGAGTGATAATAAGTCTCTCCGATAAACTCCACACAGCCGGTTTCTGCCAGTGCTTTAAATGAATCCAATACATCCGGACGGTATTTTTTAAATTGTTCAATTGCCACACCTGTAACCGAATATGAGATTTTAAACTGACCTTTAAATTGTTTGATCAGTTTCAGCATCAGATTATTAGTTGGAATATAGCATTTGTCAGCCACTTTATGAGTAACCAGTTCATTTAGCTTATGATCAAAATAGTCATGGTTTTTACCAATTTCCAAAGCGCTGTAATGTTTCAGACGGTAAGGTTGGTGCACCTGAAAGTAGAAAACTAAGTTTAACATAAAAATTCTCCTTTGAAGGTTGGCTTAAAGCATTTCATCATAAACGCTTATGATTTTATCTGCAGCTTCACTCCAACCAATAGATTGGACTTCTAATCGACCTTTTTCACCCATTTCCTGACATTCATCAGGATTCTCAATTAAATAATTAACAATTTCTGACATTTTCTTTGTATCCCAGAAATCCACTTTATATGCATGATTTACCACTTCCGATACACCTGATTGTTTTGATATAATGGTGGTTACACCATAAGCCATTGCTTCAAGCGGAGCAATACCAAAAGGTTCGGAAACGGAAGGTAATATATAAATATCGACACTATTTAGTATTGTCTCGACTTGTTTTCTGTTCAGGAAACCGGCAAAAATAAAGCGGTTTCTGAGTCTGAGAAAGGCAGATCTGTGGAGTAGTTTTCTCGACATATCGCCTGTTCCTGCCATTATAAATCGTGCATGCGGGTGAACTTTGAGCACTTCATTGGCAATCTCGATAAAGTAATCAGGTCCTTTTTGCAGAGTAATTCTACCTAAAAAGAGGATGGTTGGCCCTTTAAAAATTCTGTCTTTCTGGTCAGCAATCAAATCTCCTACATCGTATGCATTGTGAATAATACGAATCTTTCCTGAATCTATATGATAACGGGATATCACCATATTGGCAGTATATTTTGAAACACAAATCACTCTGTCTGCATAGGACATGCCGTCATATTCCAGATTGTGTATTCTTTCATCACCCACTCCGCCTGATCTGTCAAATTCTGTGGCGTGCATGTGGGCAATTAAAGGTTTACCGGTTAATCGTTTAGCCAGCATGCCTGCCGGATAGGTTAGCCAGTCGTGAGAATGAATCAGATCAAAATCAAGCGTTTTGGCAAATTTTTCAGCACGGACAGTCAGTTCCTGAACTTTTTTAAATATATTTTCCTCACCCAGTAAATAGATTTTTAAGTCTTGCCAAATCTTTTCCTGAATGGTGGTGTGATGATGTTTTTCAACAACGACTTTTTCGACAACTTTAGTCCATGATTTTAATTCAGAACCATTTATGTAAGTCTCTGGTGAAAAGCTAACGCCTAGATACTCCAGTCTTTTGGTTAAGGTTTCGTGAGTAATTCTTTCATATTCTTTGTGTTTTACAGGATCAAGGAAAACTACAGGCAATGTGTCTGCATCTTCCACTTTTCTGAGTGGAAAATACACCATATCTTTGGTTGGCAATACCAGATCGACTTCAATACCTGATTGTAGCAATGCTTTTACCATGCCGTAACATGCCATTGCCAGTCCTCCGGCAATTAAAGGTGGAAATTCCCAGGTAAACATCAGAATTTTCATGATTTATCCCCTTCCAGATTAGACAGAATCATTTCAATACAGTAAAGCGCATTGACGCTCCATGCCTGAGCAGGGGTACCCTTTGGGAAATGTGGTTTATCGCCATCCCAAACTTCTGCGATTGAGGCAATATGACCTTTTTGGTAGCCATTTCTGAATTTCTCAATCAGATAACTGATATGATTCCTCGATTCATTGACTGATTTACCAGGATAAGCTCTCAGCCAGGTCTTTACAAACGGTAAAAGCAACCATGCCCAGACTGTTCCCTGATGGTAAGCTTTATCTCTTTGGTTGAGGTCACCGATATATTTTTTTTTAAATTTGTAGTCTCTTGGAGAGAGAGTTCTCAAACCATAAGGTGTAAACAATTCAATATGCGCACATTCGTAAATTTGCTGAAGTTTATCTATTGAGAGCGGGGTAAATGGCAAAGATGCTGCAATAATCGCATTTGGTCTGTATTCAGCAATCACCTGGTCACGATAAATACGGTCAGCTAAAAAATCACCAATCCAGTATTTAGAAAAAGACTCTTTTATCAGATTTTTTTGCTCTATAAATTCATTGTTCAGCAGATAGAATTTACTTTCAGGTGCAATATTATTATATTTTTCAATCATTAGTTCATAATAACATAATGCATTGTATAATAATGCGTTAATTTCAACTGGCGCACCATCTCTCGGTGTTACTGGATTACCAGAAATTTTCGCATCCATCCAGGTTGCAGATGCAAATGAATGACCTAACTCCAGCAAACCATCTTCTCGTATAAAGAAATGCTCGTTTTCTTTAAATAATAACTCATTCAGAGTGTTTTCTGTAATATCAATGATTTCTTTCCAGTTAGCCGTTTTTTGTTTTTGAGTGCCTTTTTGATTCAGTTTTTCAACAGTTTCATAAAGTCTGATAATAAACCATAAGCTGGCGTCAATTGTATCATAATTACCACCCTGTCCGCTTTCAGAGCACATATTGGGCAGTAATCCGTTTTTTCTTTGTTCATTATATTTTTTTAAGACAGACCAGGCATACTCTGCTCCTTTAGGCATTTGAATAATACTCTCCAATGCGATCATTGTATCTCTTCCCCAGGCACCAAACCATGGGAATCCTGCTACGATGTCATTGTTTGCCATAAAATCAGTCATTGACAGTTCTAGTATTTTCAGATAATCAGGATATTCAAACATGATGTTATCATTATAATCCAGAGAATTTAAGATACTGTTTTCTTCTTCATTTTCTTCAGATTTTGATTTAATATCATTTTTTCTTTTTTGAGGAATATCATAGGGAAGAGGATATTTTTTATACCGTTTTTCGATTCTAGCGACCAGTTCTTCTGTGTTTTCAATCGGCATGTCAGAGAAAATCAGATAATCAGTTTCATTTGTTTTCAGACTAAACTCAATACCTGCAACCGAGATCAGATCTTCTGAACCTGGATAACCTCTCATGGCTTCCCATGGATAATACTGACTTCTATAGATGTTATGTTCTGGATAAATCTGTCCGTGTTGAAGCCAGCCATAACACTCAAGCTGATTAGAAAAGCGTTTAACTTTTAAAAAGTGACAATGTTCATCCTGGCAGATTTCTGTATGAATATCATTTTTATCCCAGTCACCCGCCTGATTGAGATGATGATGATTTCTCAGGGCAAATTTGGGTCTAATTTTGAAGTTGAGTTGATTGGTACTTAAATTTTTGTATTTAATCAGAATCGTATTACTTGTTTCGTCCATCATGATGCTTTTTCGGATGAGAATATCATCATTATGTGGTAAAGCAGAAAACAAGAATACCGGATAAGGTCGTAACCAGCTTTTTACCAGATGTAAAAAACCTTCCGGATAAATGCAGTTGTTATAATGATTGCTGTCCAGAAAAAATGATTCCCCCCGCCATTCAATCATCTCTTCCAGACTGGCAAGCAAATTATAACGTTCGAATTGAGCATTACTTTTTGTCAGTAAAGAATGGTATTTTCTCAGAGGTACAAGATTGCCTGTTCCAAGTGCATAAGCACCGTTTTGATTGCTTAAAATCCATTCATGACTCTGAGTCTCCAAGAAATAATTTGCCATTAACCCCTCCTGGTTTTTTATTCGCAGAATCTGTTGATTAGCGAATCGTTTTTATTTGCTTTTTATACCTTAATATTGTCAAAGACAGTCTTTCTGACTCTCTTTAGATATATATAGTACGATTCCTTTTAAAAGTCAAGCAAAAATTTGATTAATTTTGTTTTTTAACACAAAACTGACATAAAAATTAAAAAGCAGAATCTTAATTTTTGTTGAAATGTTTATTCGTTTGTTTTTGAAGTTCTTCAATCGAATCAGTACTGTTCAGACTACCTGTTTAGAATTCAGTTTAAATCAGAATCTAAGCTACTCATTGACTTCAAATGTTCAATGTGGTAAATTTACGACAGAATCAAAAAAGGACACAGTTTCTTATAACTGTGTCCTTAAAAGATTAAGAAAAGTTATTCGATAAAATAGGTTTTAAGAGGAGGAAATCCATTAAATTCAACAGAACAGTAACTTGAGGTATAGGCTCCGGTTGTAAACCAGTACAAACGATCTCCAATAGATAAACTCAAAGGTAATTCATATTTCGTATCTTCGTACATAATGTCTTGAGAATCACAGGTTGGCCCTGCAATCACAACCTCTTCCATTTCTCCCTTCTTTTCGGTATAAATAGGAAATTTGATTGATTCTTCAAGCGTTTCTATTAAACCGTTAAATTTGCCCACGTCAGTATAAACCCAACGGTTTAAAGCGGTTCTGGATTTTCTGGAGACTAAAACTACTTCGCTGACAATCATCCCAGCTTCAGCAACCAGTGATCGACCTGGTTCCAGAATAATTTCAGGATGATCATCTCCAAAATCTTCTATAATATAACGGGTAATCTCTGAAGCATAAACCGATAAATCATTGGTTCTTGCTACATAATTTGCAGGGAAACCGCCACCCATATTAATCATTTTCAATTTAATACCTTCTTCTTCTTCCAGCCATGTAAAGATATATTTTACTTTTGAAATCGCTGCATCCCACGCAGATATATCTCTTTGCTGTGATCCTACATGGAAAGAGATTCCATAAGGCTCAAGTCCCAATTTGCTGGCAAGAATGATCAGATCAGTCGCCAGGTCTGTCTGACAACCAAATTTACGGGATAAAGGCCAGTCAGCTGTTTCCATACCTTCGGTCAGAATTCTGACAAAAATTCTTGAACCTGGTGCTGCTTTGGCTATATTTCTCAGGTCTGCTTCACTATCTGTCACATAGAGACGAACGCCTGCTTCATAAAATTCTCTGATATCTTTGGATTTTTTAATCGTGTTTCCGTAACTGATTCTATCGGGTGTGACACCCAATTCCAGTAAACGTCTTAATTCATAAACAGAGGCTACATCAAAGTTTGAGCCTAAATCTCTTAAAAGAGATAATACTTCGACTGCTGGATTTGCTTTTACTGCATAGTAAACTTTTGCAAAAGGGAAGTTCTCTTTTAATTCATAATAATTGGATTTAATAATACTTAAGTTGCACACAATAAAAGGGGTTTCTTTAGTATCTGCAAAACTCTTAAATTTTTTCCAGTCTTCCGGAGAGTAGTAGTTATCTTTGATCATTGTATCCTCCAATCTTTAGGAGGTTTTTAATAGTCATAGCTAAACATCTGTCAGGGGGGTGTACCTGAGTATTCCATCTTCTGATGTCAAACATTTTAGCCTCCTTTTCTTAAATATTTATGTGTTACGCATAATTAATCCCCAAATTATAGCAAGTATTTTTTTAAAATATTTATAAAAGACATTATTGCAATTATTTATAAAACGAATTTCTAGCTTGTATCTACCAGATAATCAGAAAAAAAACAAACATTTCTTACAAAAAGAGAAAATCAAATAAAGTAAAAAAAAACTTATTATAATTAATATAAATAATAGTTTTGATAAGGAAAGGATAAGGAAAGGATAAGGAAGGAATAAGAAAAGTTTTCAAAAATTTACAGGTCAGATCTTCTAAGGTAAACGATTAATCAATCTGACAATCTGTTCAAGACTGAGTCCTGTTAAGATCAAAAATAGTCCAATACCTTGCCATACAGAAAAACTTTCTTTTAGGATAATGACTGCTAAAAAGGAGGCAAAGACCGGTTTTAGTAAAAAAAACATTGAAGATAATGAAGCATCAATTTTTTGTAATCCTTTTGAATAGAGTATATATGCAAAACCCGTAACAAAGAGACCAAGGTAAAGAAGAGCACTTATATTTTTAATATTAGGACTGAAACTCAAATCTACTTTAAGTAGTAATCCAACAATTAATAAAACGATTGCTCCAACGAAGAAAGAGATACAATTAAAAACAACTGCTCCGTATTTATGAATATTTTTTTTTGCAAGAACTGTAAACAAAGCAAACGAGACCGATGCCATCATGCTAAAGATAATGCCCAGTGAAACACTTTTAGCCGGAGTATAGTCCAAACCCTGATTGCCTGCTACAACCATAATCATGCCAATTATTCCTGCAATAATTCCGATTAGCCGATATTTGCCGATTTTTTCTTCTAAAATAAAAAAAGCCAGCAAACTGACAAAAATGGAATTTGAACTGATTAAAATCGCAGCAATAAGGGCTTTCCCATAAAAAATAGCCAGTTGGAGTAAATACATACTGACTGTAATATTGATGATGCCAGGTAAAGCCATAGAAAGTATATCTTTTTTGTTTAAAGAGATTGTATTTTTTTTGAGTTGAAATATCGTAGGAACTAATAAAATCAGACTTCCGATTAAAAATCTATATGCAGTTACTGCAAGTGGACTAATATCGGCGCCAATCATTTTGCCGGTAAATTCAAGAGTGGAAAAGAAAAATATAGCCAGAATACAAAATATATAAGCGATTTGCATTAAAAACTCCTTTTTATTCTCTTCAAATAGAAATGAAAAATAAGTCAAGAGAAAAGAATATTAGCTTGAAAAAATGGATTATTAAAGCATTTAAAAAAAAAGCGGTAAAACATGAATGTCATCTTGACAAAGTATCTGATTTATTATTTTTGACTAAGTAATAACGATATTCTTATTGGAGGAAAAATGGCTGGAATTGAAACTGAAATTCAAATCAATTATGACAGTTTACTCAAACAGGGTTTTGCAGTAATTGATGTCAGATACAAAGACTATGATGTAACTAATGAAACCTACAAACTGGTAATTGCAAAAATTGAAGGTGATCGTGACGATTTTTATCCATCAATGTTAAAACACTATATGGGAAAAGAAGTTAAGGATCGTAATGTTTACGAATTATGGACTAATATCTTAAAACATAAAATCAGCATGAGTGCCCAGTTAAAACGTGATGTTTACATTAAAGTTGCAGCCATGGATTATTTAGAGAATTTCTTTGTATGATACAGCAAACACTTTTACTTATCAAACCAAATGCCACCGCCAAGAATGTGATCGGACGCATTATTGATATCGCTGAATGCAATCAGTTTAGAGTAAAACAGTTAAAAATGTTTACGATGTCTCAGGATATTGCAGACCAGTTTTATGAAATGCATAAAGGGAAATCTTTTTTTCAAAGCCTGTGTGATTTTATGACATCTGGTCATACGGTTGCTGTTATTTTGGAAAAAGATAATGCCATTGAAGAATTACGTTTACTGGTAGGTAACACTGACCCCGTTAAAGCAAATCCGGGCACTATTCGTCACATGTATGGAGAATCCGTAACTGTAAATGCCGTACATGCTTCAGACAGTGAAGAGAATGCAATCAGAGAGATTAATATCATTTTTTATGAAAATGAATAATCCATCAAAACACAAGTAAGCTCTTATGAAAAACAAGAATGAAGGCAATTTGTCTTCAATAAACAAGCAATACAAGCACCAGCTTGAATATACCATAAAACAGGAGAAAAAATGAATATACTGGTTTTAAACTGCGGTAGCTCATCAATCAAATTTCAGTTATTGAATATGGCAGAAGAAAACGTAATGGCAGAAGGAATCGTTGAAAGAATTGGAGAAGATGTTTCTTTATATACTTACAAAAGCGAACCCTATACCAAAAAGAAAAGAGAAATTGTGATAGAAGATCATGCCAAGGGTCTTCAAATGATCATTGATACACTATTAGATCCGAATCATGGTGTGATAAAAAATGCAAATGAAATAGATGCGGTAGGACACAGACTTGTCCATGGTGGTGAATATTTCTCCGGTAGTGTCAAAATTACCAGAGAAGTAGAAGAAGTGCTTGAAAAATGCTGTGCACTTGCTCCTCTCCATAACCCTGCTAACATCAGAGGTATCGAGGCTGTTCATAAAAATTTACCAAACACTGTTCAGTGTGGTAGTTTTGATACTGCATTTCATCAGACAATCCCTGCCAAAGCTTATCTCTATCCAATACCACTTAAGTTATACAATGAAAACAAGATTCGCCGTTATGGATTTCATGGCACATCTCATCAATATGTCAGTATGAAAGCAGCAGAGTATCTTGGCAAAGATATAAAAGATTTGAAAATTATTACATGTCATATCGGAAACGGGGCATCCATTACTGCCATTGACAAAGGCAGATCAATTGATACATCAATGGGTTTTACTCCTCTTGAAGGATTAATGATGGGAACCCGTTGTGGTGATTTAGATCCGGCTATCCCTGTCTATATGTGCAAAACACTGGGTATGAGCATTGAGGAAGTAGATACGATGCTTAATAAGAAAAGCGGTATGTTGGGATTATCACAGATTTCTAATGATATGAGAGAAATCGAAGAAGAAATTCTTGAAAAGAAAGAACCACGTGCTATCCAGGCACATGATGTTTATGCTTACAGAATTAAAAAATATATCGGTGCATATATGGCTGCATTAAACGGCTGTGATGTCTTAATCTTTACAGGTGGTGTTGGTGAAAAAATGCCAATCCTCAGAGAGCTGGTTTTACGTGATATGGATGGTCTTGGTTTTGTATTAAATCAGGAAAACAATAAAATATTTAATGATGAAATCGTTGATTTAAGTGCGCCTGAATCCAGAGTGAAAATTCTGAAAGTGCCTACTAATGAAGAGTTAATGATTGCACTAGAAACACAAAAATTAGTATCAGAAAAATAAGAGGTTATCATGAAAAGGACAAAACTGTGTATTCTGCTGATATTGTTAATGACCACATTGTTTGCTGACAACAAGTTGAATTTATCCAATCCAGACGATTATTATAATGCTTTTCTGAAAACCCGTGCCGATTTAAGCGGTAAGGAAGTGGTATATTATTGGACTGGAACTGTTTATAGTTTTGTCCCTGGAGAAAAAGATAGCCCATTATTTAAATTTGAAGGCTTTAATGTAGCTAAACTGGTCAAAGTAGAAGGCGGATATGAGATGCTTACTCGTGAAGCCGCCTTTTACGAAGACCTTAAAACAGGGCAGATTATCGAAAAATGGCAAAATCCATGGTTAAAAAAAGAAGTGGAAGTCGTTCAGATCTGGAATGATCCGGTAAATCAAAGTTTTGTTTTTCCGGAACAATTCAGACCCTATATGCATAAATTATTACCATCCAATGATCTTGGTAACATGATGAGCTTTAATCTGGATTTATTTTTAAATTATCCATCACCCCTTAAAAGAGCGGATTATCCGCTAAATGCCCAGAGTGATACTTATGAAGCAGCTGAGCTGTTTCGCTTTTTTGTACAAAAAAGTGATTTGGAAAATGTAACACTTACTTCTGTCCCTGTCAGTATTTCCTGGACTCGTTTCAGTCCATGGATGCCTTTTATGGAGATGGGAGACAGACCAGGTAATCTTGTCTTTAGTTGTTCAGGTTATAAACTTGAAAATGGTTTCGAAGATTTACCTGAACATATTAAAACATACGTTATAAAACAAAAGCCTGTTTTCTCCAAAGCACCTGAAACATATACTGAACCAAATGAGACCAGCTGGACTTATTTCCTGAAATATATGAAAGAAAATGAAAACACTAAAACAAAAAAATAATAAAGAACATAGTATAAATCTATGCAGATGAGGATATTATGATTTTTCATAAACTATTCGGTATGCTTTCCAGTGATGTTGCAATTGATCTGGGAACAGCTAATACACTTGTTTATAAACAAGGATCAGGAATCATTATCAATGAACCCTCAGTTGTTGCACTTTCATCTGATGGTAAACGAATCCTTTCTATCGGTAAGCTGGCTAAAGAAATGCTCGGGAAAAATCCAGATGAAGTTAAAGTCATCAAACCCATGAAAGATGGTGTAATCGCAGATTTTCAGGTAACAGAATTAATGCTCAGAGATTTGATTCTCAGAACACAAAAGAAGAAATGGCTGGTTAAACCCCGTGTGATTGTTTGTGTTCCATCAGGAATTACAGAAGTTGAAAAGCGTGCTGTCAGAGACAGTGCTTTACATGCAGGTGCCAGAGAAGTCCATCTGGTTTCAGAACCTATTGCTGCTGCAATAGGTGCAGATCTGCCAATTCATAAGCCTTATGGTAATATGATTATGGATATTGGTGGCGGAACCTCTGAAATTGCTGTTATATCTCTTTCTCATATTGTGATTCATAATTCAATCCGTGTAGGCGGAGATAAAATGGATTCTGATATTGTTAATTATCTTCGTAAAAAAAACAATATCAATGTTGGTATTCAAACTGCAGAAAAAATTAAACAAACGATAGGCTCAGCATTCCAGCTAAAAGAGGAATTGGAAATGGATGTCAGAGGTCGTGATGTCATTACAGGCTATCCTGTAACCATTAAAGTCTCTTCTAATGAAATTCGCGAAGCCCTGGCAGAAACGATTGTGGATCTGATTGATGCGATTAAACGTTTGTTTGAAAAAACGCCTCCTGAACTGGCTGCTGATATTGCCGAAAGAGGGATCGTACTGACAGGTGGTGGAGCTCAGTTAAAGGGGCTTGATGCAAGAATCCGTGAAACAGTAGATTTACCTGTTCATGTAGTTGCAGATCCATTGACCTGTGTGGTTAAAGGTGTTGGCAAAATCCTTGAAGATATTGATCAATACAGAGATGTATTAATTAACAAGGTGGAAGATTAAGCGTAAAGTGACACATAAAAAAGCGGTTTTAGTCATCTATCTTTTGATTGGGTTGATCTTGTTTATGGGAAGTGTGGATAGCCGTCTAAAAAAAGCATCCATACTTTCCAAAACCGTTTTCTATCCTTTTTTTTTAAGTGTTAATAATTTTATCTCTTTTCATAAAATCAAGAAATTTAATGAAGAACTTCAAATTCAATTGGCAAATCAACTGATTGAGAATACTCATTTAAAAACGCAACTCAAAAAAACAGAGTTGAATCAGTTTGAATATGTCATTAAAGATACGGCTTTTGTGTTAGCTGATGTTGTCGGTATCTCTGGAAATCTGACATCAAACAACATTATCGTTAATAAAGGAAAAGATGTCGGAATTGATGATAATTATCCCGTTTTATCTTCTAAAGGGATTGTGGGTAAAGTAATAAAATCATATTCTGATTTTTCTATTATTCTACCCATGAATAACCCTGGATTTAAGCTGGCTGTTTTTGACCAAAGTTCAAATATTCAGGGATTACTGGAAACTAATATTACAGGGAAAACCTATATCTCTTTTGTGAGGTTGGGGTCTGTTATCAGTATTGGAGATACGATTGTTACTTCTAATTTGTCACAGTTGTTTCCTCCTGGTTATCCGGTAGGTACGATTACTGCAATTGAAGAGTCGCAGGATGCTATGTATATTAAAGGCTTGATAAGCCCCAAAACAAACTTTAACAACCTGGAAAATGTCTTCATTTTAAAACCAGGCAGAAAGGAAAATTATGAAAACTACATTCAATCCGGTCATTAAAATAAATGACAAATCATACTTAAGAATTCCTGTAAAGACCAGAATACTGCAAGCAAATGATGATTTTGTGGAAATAATCAGAGAATTTGCCCTTCCTCAAATGGAGAAGGGTGATATACTGGTGATTAGTGAAAGTCCATTGGCAATCACTCAAAATAGAGCTATTCCTGTTAAAGATATTAAAATTGGCCTTTTAGCCAGTATTTTATGGCGATTTGTTGGCAAAGTAAATTATGGAATAGGTCTTCGTGCTCCAACCAGTATGCAGTGCGCGATTGATGAGTGTGGTAGTTTTAGAATTCTTTTAGCTGCTATTGTGGGGGGGATTACAAAATTATTTGGTAGAAAAGGTGATTTTTACAGGATTGCCGGAAAACAGGCTGCTTTGGTAGATGCGGCTTCTACTTCTCCAGTCCCACCTTATACGGAATGTGTTATCAAAGGTCCTCTTCATCCTGAAAAAGTCTCTCAGAGAATTTGTGATGTTTTAGGATATGAAACATGTGTCATGGATATAAACGACATAGGCGGAAGCTGGATGATAGGTGGCAGTAAAAATATCAATAAAAACCTGATGGAACAAATCATGAAAGATAACCCTCAGGGACAGGGCGATGAACTGACTCCTGTTTGCATTGTCAGAAAACTTGATAATTAAAGGCTAATCATTTAAAATGAAATTGATTAAGTATATCCTTTTTTCGGTACTAATCATATATTTTCAGGTTCTATTTTTATCGGGAAAATCATTTTTAGGTGCAAGTTTATATCTTCCGCTTGCACTTGTAATTTATATTTCAATTAAGCTTAATTATATTTCCTGTATGACGATTACTCTGTTTCAAAGCATGATATGGGATGTATTTTGTCCTCAATTACTGGGTTTAAATGTAATTCTTAATATTGTTGTTTGTCATCTGGTGTTTATCTATCATTCCAATATTAACAAGGAAAAATTCCTGTCTGTCTTATTTTCAGTTTTACTGATTAATCTTCTTTATTTCTTTGGTTACTGGCTATATTATATTATCAGCTATCAAAATCCAAATATACTTGTCCTTAGCAGTATTCTGAGTGTTTTAATCAATACGTTTGCTAATGTGTTTCTCTTATATTTGTTAGTCCTTACAGATAAACTTAAAATCATATTCTATGAAGACGCAAGCTAGATTAATTATATTATACAGAATCATTCTTGGCATTATATTTCTGGTTTTACTGATTGTTCTTTTTACGCTTCAGATTATTAAAGGAGAACGATATAAGGAAATTGCAGAACGTAACTACGTTCGAATCAGAAGAATCAATGCTGCACGTGGTGTGATTTATGATGAAAAGCTAAACCCGATTGCTGTTAATAATCCTTCAATCAATTTATATTTCAGGCCATTTCTGATCAAAGATAAAGAGAAAATGGCTGATTTCGTTGCCAATAACCTGCCAGTAGAGAAGAAAACTGTAGAAAAACTAATTCATGATAACCGTTTTAGATCTTTTAATGAAATTCTCATATATGAGAATATTGATTACAACAAAATGGTGACGATCTCTGAAAATTTAAATTATTATCCTGAATTGTTCTTTAAAGTAGAAACCATGAGATCCTATACGCTTCCAAACCATTTTTCTGGTTATGTAGGTCGAATCAATGAAAAAGAATATAACAAGCTCAAAGAAGAAGAATATTCCATTAATAGTGTCATTGGAAAAACAGGAATAGAAAAGTATTACGAAAGAATTCTTGCCGGAAAGCCCGGTTATGAAGTGATCCAAGTAGATGCTTATGGTAGAAACCTAAATATCTTCAAAGATAATCTGAATAAAAAACCAGAAAATGGGCTTCATCTGGTATTAAACATTAATCTTGATCTTCAAAGATATATTGGAACAATCTATCCACGGGAATATGCCGGAGCAATAGTTGTTATGAATCCTAAAACAGGTGGAATTCTTGCGTATAGCAGTTTTCCTGAATACGAACAGAACTGGTTTGCTTCAAGAATAACGACCGAACAATGGATTAGTTTGCGGGATAATCCTCAAAAGCCGATGCTGGACAGAGTCATAAATGGCACATATCCTCCAGGTTCAACATTTAAAGCCGTTACAGGTTCTTTTGGCCTTGAGAAAAAACTAATCAATCAGGAAACTTTGTTAGCATCATGTGTTGGGGGACTCCAGATTGGTAATCGCTTTTTTAAATGCTGGTTTCATGGGGGACATGGCAGAACCAACATTCTTTCAGCACTCAAGGTTTCATGTGACGTCTTTTTTTATGATTTGTCAAAATTTTTTAAACTCGATGAGTTTAAAGATTTTGTTCAAGCAAACTATCTGATTGACCGGACTGGTGTTGATATTCCTTATGAGAGAAAGGGATTTTTCCCTGATACAAAATGGTATGCCAAACGATTAGGGAAATATTTCAGCTTACAGGGAAGAAAAGCAAACCTTTCTATTGGTCAGGGAGAAGTATTAATGACTCCATTGCAGTTGTGTGCCTATTATGCCGCTATTGCAAATGATGGAATATGGA
Source organism: Candidatus Cloacimonadota bacterium (assembly GCA_017998585.1). The sequence continues at coordinate 26,263 of JAGOCT010000001.1, forward strand.
AAAAACCTCACCTCCTAAAAAAGGCAATAGGACATAAATCTTTGAGTTATGAAGAAATTGAAGGACCTGTTGATAAAAAATTACCTGTTTCACCACAGAATCTTAAAATCATTCAGGAAGGTTTATGGCAGGTATGTAATGCACCCGGAGGTACAGGCGGTGGTGCCAGAGTGCCAGGTGTTAAGGTCTATGGAAAAACTGGCTCAGCCGAAAATGCGCATGGAGGGCAAACTCATGCCTGGTTTGCCTGTTATGCAACCTGGGATGAACCGGAACTGGCTGTTGTCGTCTTTATGGAAAATGCAGGGCATGGAGGAAGTATGTCTGCTCCAATAGCCGGTAAAATAATCAGTTATTATAATTTGAATGTCAGAAATAAATGAGGTATTATGAAATTCAACTTTGACAGGAATTTTGACTGGTACTTGTTTACAGTTTGGATGGCATTGGTTGTTTTTGGTATAATTGCTATTTTTACAGCCTCAGCTTCTAAAATTGGTGAAGAAATGGTTCTTAAAAATCATTACTGGAAACAGATTATCTGGTTTGTTTTAAGTCTGGGTTTATTTATTTTCATTATGAAAGTGCCATTACCCGTTATCGATATGTTTATATGGCCATTGTACGGACTTACACTTATCTTGCTAATTATCGTCTTATTTATGCCACCAGTTAATAACTCCCGAAGTTGGTTGATGTTAGGCGGTTTTCGTTTTCAGCCTTCTGAATTAGCTAAAATTGTTATGATTTTATTGATATCGAAACTGATTTCAAAGGAACATATCAGTGAGTATAAAATGCTGACAAAAGCTATTTCTGGTACTATTCTACCAGTGTTTCTGATTTTACTTGAACCTGATTTCGGTACAACGCTGGTCTTTTGGGGGAGTCTTGTTTTAATGCTTGCTCAGGCAGGTTTTCCGCTTTCTTATATCGTAGTTTTGATAAGTCCGATAACAGGTATCATATTTTCACTTAACTGGATGTTATTTGTTTTTGTATGTTTTTTACTGATTCTATATTATTACAGAGAGCATTTTAACTGGGTTTTAATCTCTTTTTCTATTATTTTTAATACTTTTATATTTTTACTTACACCTGTATTTTGGAACAGTTTGAAGGAGTACCAACAAAACAGAATCATCACTTTTTTTAATCCGATGCATGATCCTTTAGGCGCAGGATATCAGGTGATTCAGGCAAAGATTGCGATTGGTTCTGGTCAGCTTTTTGGAAAAGGTTTTTTACAGGGAAGCCAGAAAAATATGAATTTTCTGCCTGAACACCATACAGACTTTATTTTCTCTGTTGTAGGCGAAGAATTTGGTTTTATGGGTGCGTCATTATTGCTGGTGCTTTTCTTTTTGTTTTTTAACAGAATCATTTATCTGATACGGGTTGTTAGTAAAAGAGAGTATAAAATTGCCATTTCTGGTATTTTTGGTTATCTGTTATTGCAAACCTTCATCAATATTGGTATGAATCTGGGCGTTTTACCTACTACCGGTATTCCTTTGCCATTTATTAGTTACGGAGGTTCAAATCTGCTGATTAATTCATTTGCGATTGCGATGATTTTAAAATATTCTGTTTATAAGGTTGTATAACATGAATTCTCTTATTGCAAGTAAATGTATATTGGGGGGAGGAGCAGCGCTTGGATATGCTCATATCGGGGCTTTAAAAGCCCTTGAAAATAAGTATGAAGTAAAAGCGATTCTCGGTACAAGTATGGGGGCAATTATTGGTGCACTTTATGCCTGCCAGTATTCCGCTGATGAGATATGTCAGATTGCAAAAGAAAAGCAGTTTAATAAATTTATTCGTCTCAATCTGAATATATTCAGAGAAGGAATTCTAAATACACGCAAGATGTATGACTTTTTTAGTCAGATAACTCATCATAAACGGATTGAAGAGAGTTCGGTAGCTTATGCATCTGTCGCATTTGATTTATTGCAAAAAAGAACCGTAATTATCAATCAGGGTAAATTTGCAGATGCGATGATTGCTTCATCAAATCTGCCATTTCTTAATCAGGCTTATCCTTATCAGGGGGCTCTTTTGGTTGACGGAGGTGTATGTTACCCTTTTCCTCTTGAATTTCAAAACATCTTTCCAGACCAACTTACAAGTATTGCTATCAATGTATTGCCACCTATTCAGATAAAACCTGTCTTTTTATCCAATAATATCCCTGCTGATGAAACTAATCATCAAAACAATCTGATTTTTAATTCGATGCTGGTTAATCTTTATAATCAGGCAAACCTTGCATTGGATTCTCTGCAACACATTAAACCGGATATCTATGTTAATTGTTTTTCAGAACATCTCAAAGCATGGGATTTTCATAAAGTAGATGAATTTTTTCATTTAGGATTTCATCAAACAAATCAAATTATTCAGCTTACAACAGAGAAGCATGATTCTCTTCTTGATGAAATTAGAGACAATACCAGAATACTCATTAAGAAAATTCAAAAGGATTTCTCTTTTAAAAAATTGTGAATTATATCATGAGTCATACGGCATTATTTTGATTATCAACTTAAATCAATCCTATTTAAACTGTTACATTGACAGAAAAAACAGGTTATATTATAAACTGTGAAAAGTAAAGGAGGTTACAATGGGTAAACAGGATTTATTCGTCAGCAAAATGAAGCAGGAAGGTTTGAATGATATTGTCATAAACACCTTTATATCCTACTTTAATAAACTGCTTAATGGTGAAAAAGGAAAACTCAGTAAAAATGAGATTAAACAACCTGCAGAAAGTAATATTATTCATTATCATGATCTTAAAAATGAAAAAACAGATTTTCTGTGTAAACTGGCAGTTATCAAACTGAATGGTGGTTTAGGTACCAGTATGGGCCTAAAAAAAGCCAAGTCCTTATTGCCTGTTAAACAGGGATTAAGCTTTTTAGATATCATTGCTCAACAGATTCTTTTTTTAAGGAAAAAATATCATTTCTCTATCCCTGTTTTATTTATGAACAGTTTTAACACTCAGCGTGATACGCTCCAACTGTTAGACAAGTATCCAGAAATTAAGAAACAATCGTGCCCTTTGGATTTTGTTCAAAATAAGTTTCCTAAAATAAGACAGGATAATTTTGAACCTTTGACGGTTTCAGAAGAAGCTGCTGGCTGGAATCCTCCTGGACACGGTGATATTTACTCCTGTCTTGTTCAGGAGAAAATTATCGACCAGTTACTGGATTCAGGTATAGAATACATTTTTGTTTCAAATTCAGACAATTTAGGCGCAATCGCTGATATTAGAATACTCAACTATATGATTGAAAATAAGATACCCTTTATTATGGAAGTTTGCAACAGAACTGAAATGGATAAAAAAGGAGGGCATCTCGCTGAAACGAAGGATGGACGCTTAATCCTCAGAGAAACAGCCCAATGTCCTGATGATGAAACTGAGGATTTTCAGAATATCAGTCTTTATCATTATTTTAATACCAATAATCTGTGGATCGATCTAAAAGTCCTTAGAGATAAAATGCAAAGCAATCATAATATCCTTGATCTTCCACTGATTATCAATCCAAAAAAGGTAGATAACATACCTGTTTATCAGCTTGAAACTGCTATGGGTTCAGCAATATCTTTGTTTGAAGGGGCAAAGGCTGTGCTTGTCAACCGTGACCGTTTTGCACCAGTAAAAAAGACACAGGATTTGTTATTGATTTGGTCAGATATCTATGATTTGAAAGATGATTTTACGTTGCAAAAAGTAACTGAGATTGATCATCTGCTTGACCTTGACAGTCAATACTATGGCGAAATTGATCAACTTGTAAAACGTTTCCCGACTACTCCTCCTTCTTTAAAAGAATGCCAGTCTTTTTCTGTTAAGGGTGATATCAGCTTTGGCAACAATCTTTCTTTCAAAGGAAGCATTACCTTAAAAGCAAGTCAACCAGCTTATCTTGAAAATATTGAAATTACGAATGAATAAATTGAAAAGTGAGTAAATATTTTGGCTTTGCATTTATGCTTTTGAATGAAATCAATAGCTTGATATCTTTATTTATTCAAAACGCATAAAAAAAACTTGCAAAATATTGGCTGGCAAAAATCTTTGAATAAAGATGATAATAACGAATTATAAAAACGATAAAAATAAAGATGGAGGCAAAATGAAAAAGAGTATAATACTCCTAATCCTTGGATTTCTGATGATTTGCTCGCTGATAGCTAAAACAGAAAAAGTGGTAATCATTGGTATCGACACAGAAGATCCTGAAAGCAGATATGTCAAAACGATGCTTGAAAAAAGAGATCTTGATGCAGCTTTCAAATCCAGTACCAGCCTGGAAATGGTTCCTATGAAAGAAAGTGCTAAAGCGCTGAAAGCTGAAAACTTTAAAGGTCTCATGAAAGAAATGGAACCTTCAACGGTTGAAAAAATTGCCACACAGTTAAATGCCAATATGGCTGTTTGGATGTGGATAATGAAAGAAAACCAAAGCTCATTTATCGTTACAGGTAAAGTAATGAGTATGCGTACCAAAGAAATGATAAATATCAATTTTACCGTTACCAAAAATAAAGATGAACGTATGCAGTCTGTTAATGATAATCTGTTAAAAAAAATAGCTGATTTTGCATCAAGTGAAACTAAAAAGATTTTTGATATTGCTGAGCAGAATTTCAATGCTAAAAAATACAAAGAAGCAGAAGAAATGTTTACTCGTCTGCTTGAAATTGATGATAAAAACGTAGAAGTTTATTACTTTCTTGGAATGATTAACTATGAAAACAACAAGTTCCCTAAAGCGGTAGAATTCTTTAATAAAACACTTGAATTTGATCCAAACCGTGAAAACAGCTTACTCTTTTTGAGTGAAACTTATAAAAAACAAGGTAATCTGGATAAATCAATCGAAACCCTTTCAAAAGTTGCTAATGTGAAAAATGATGCAAATCTTTGGCTAGCTATTGCGATGATGCACAAAGATAAAAGCAATTTTAAAGCTTCTGAAGAAGCGCTTGATAATGCCTTAAAAATAGATACTCAGAATGAAAAAATTCATCTTGTATATGCTGAGTTAACTTATGATAATAAAGAATATGAAAAAGCAATACCACACCTTGAATTTATTACAAACCTATATCCTGATAATGAAGAGGTAGGCCGAAAGCTTGCTATTAGCTATCAGAAGACAGGACAGCTCGATAAAGCAGTTGAAAACTATAAATCTTTAATTGCCAAAGATGCAAACAATACACGTGCTTATCTCAATCTGGGAGCAGCTTACCGTGCAATGTCTTTTGAAAAAGATGCGGCTGCATTTAATAAACTGGCTCTTGATACCTACCTAACAGTTCAAAAACTGCTTCCTAACAGTGGTAAAATAGATGTCAGTATTGCGGATATTTATCTAAATATGAATGATCTGACAAAAGCTGAAAATTATGCAAACTCTGCTATTAAAAAAGATAATAATATTCACGAACCTTATGTTATCTTAGGGATGATCAACCAAAAACGTGGTATTGCCAAACATGGTGAATTCGTTGACTTACAAAAGAAAACTGACAGTGGGAATCTTTATGGTGCTCAGTTAGATCAGGCAATTAAAAACCGTGATAACGCTAAAGGGGTTGCTAACCAATTCTTTAAAAAAGCCGATGAAATGTTAAAAACAGCACGTACTAAAACAGATAATCCTACTACAATCTCTGATATTGACAGTAAAATCCAATCTAATAACCAATACATCAATATGACAAAAAAAGATTTCTTCAATTAATCAGTTGTAACATAATTTATCAGGCAGTTCTTCGGAACTGCCTTTTTGTTTTTTTTTGCCAATTAACTGATGATGATTTTATGTATTTTTTCAATTCCTTTCCTTATCCTTTCCTTATCCATTCCTTATCACAAATGTTATTGCTATAAATGAATTAAATTTGCAAAAATCAATCTGTTTAAGAGATTAATCAATTAAGCCAAAATTATTATTTATCAGTAGCTATTTGTGAAATGGAGCGCAGTATTCCCCTCAATTGGAGAGTCTGTATAAAAAACCAAAATTCTTTAGGAATTGTCGAGCCCCAGATGCGGAAGCGTCTGGTATATTGTATGTTACAAGTTAAGAGGCGTAGGTGCGACCGAAAAAAATGCCTTTTTGCACAGACTTCATACCCTAATATCATGAAGTAAAGGATAGCTGATTTCCTGTAAATGTATAAAAGGTTTGTAGGGATTTACGAAATGGAGCGAAGCGTAATGCCACAAATCCGTTCTGACAAAGCGTATAATCATTCGGATGAACGGTGCTACGCTTCGTACATCCTTACAAACAAATCCTTAACTTAATGATATCGTGGTTACACCCAGTATTGGGGTTCTGTTGGTCATCCGTAATTCTTTTCCGAAACTATTCGTTTTTCCGTGGTTGATCAGAAAAGTTCATGCTTATTTTGATGGAAAATTTCTCATTTATTTCTGCACACTTTTCAGAAAACGCCTCTTTTTTAAAACAAAATGAAAAATAATTCTGCCAAAAAGACAAAATCTGCGTTTCTATCCGGGTAATATATATAGAGGGGTGTATCAGAATATATAGAAATATTACCTTTCTTCCGTACTACAAACATCCTGTTTGTAGTCTTTTCTGTAAGCAGGATGTTCGCAGTACGAGATCGGATGAACGGCACTCCGTTTCGCTCATCCCTACAAACCCACTTTACATTATACATTCCGCGAAGTAGTTTTTCTCTGTGCTCTCTTTGTCTCTGTGTGTAAATTTATGCCACTTTCTTTGTCGTGTAAAAAAAAAATTGACAAGATTTTAAAGACCTGTATATTTTGGCGTGATAATAGGAATGATTGATAAATAGATTGAACTAAAGGAAAAAACAGAGATGAAGTATCCTGAAAAGAAAAACCAAAACAGGTTTTGGAGAAGAAGTGTAAGTATATATATATACTTAGCTTGTTTATTGTGTTCTCCGGGCTATCAGTCCCAGGAGATAAAAATA
>JAGOCT010000091.1 GCA_017998585.1 Candidatus Cloacimonadota bacterium
ATCCATAACAGTCAGGTATTGCCAGTATTCTTTACCGGCTTCAATTTGTGTTTCCATCCTGCCTTTTGAGAAAGCAGTCTGTACATTGGTTCTGACTACATTAGCCAGATGAGAAGGCTTGAGCGAAGTTTCACCATTATTTTTAATATTTTATCTTGACAATTTATGGATTTAAGAAAAATCTTAGTCAATAAATGCAATCAGAGAGTGAGAATAAAATAGCATATTAGAAGAGATGAGTTAATTATAAAAAAATATACGTGTGACTTAAGAAAGGAGAACGATAGCATAATTAGTTATACAAACAAATTATTATTGCCGCATTCTTAAGTCAAGTCCCACTGCGTGGTTCTTAACTCAAGGATGCTTAGTGTTAAAATGTAAAAACACCGAAAAAATTAGAAAGGGGTTATATGGCACAATCGATAGAACCAAACATAGCAGATTTGGCAAATGGATGGCTAAAGGAATATAATCTGGATTATAAATTAGAGCAGGAGTCATTAAACTCAGAAATTGATAAGGCACTTTCAGATTATGCGACAAAAAATGGAGGTACAGGCGGAAACAGGCCTGATGCTAAGCTGTTATTACAAGACAGGAAGCTTAATTATTATCCTGTTTTGATAGAGTATAAAGGCTATAAAGACAAGCTGGTAAAGCTTGATAAAGAGGGGCAGGTGGAAAACAAAACAGCTAAAAATGAGCCAAATTTTAAGAATATAAATTCATATGCCGTAAATGGAGCGATACATTATGCCAATGCTTTACTACATCATACCAGTTACACGGATATAATTGCGATCGGAGTAAGCGGATATAAGGATGAAACAGACAAGATACGCCATCAAATCGGCGTGTATTATGTTTCAAAAAGTAATTTTGGTCTGGGACAAAAAGTTGGAGATTATACAGATTTGTCTTTTTTAGCTGCTGGTCACTTTGATGATTTTATTGAAAAGATAAATACTTTACAATTACCTCAAAAAGAGATAGACAAATTAAAAGAACAAAGAGAAAAAGAGATAGATATCAGCCTGAAAAAGCTGAATAATGATATATATCAGAATGAAAAAGGCTTAGGAGAGAATGACCGTGTCTATCTGGTTGCCGCCTCAATCATAGCAACGCTTGGCATTCCCGGCAAAGTGGCTCCGCTGGAAAAATCAGATTTAAAATCTTCAAGCGAAAAAGACAATACGGACGGAGACATCATTGTCAGAAAAATCAAAGCCTTTTTGAATGAAAAAGATCTGCCACAAGAGAAAAAAGAATTGATCGTGCGAACTTTACAAAATACCCTTACCACAGAAAACATCAATAAAGTGAATAATGGAGAGAGTCAGCTCAAAAGAGTTTTTACAAAAATAGTGGATGATTTGGGGATATATTATAAAATAGGATTAAGCACCGATTTTACAGGAAACTCTTTAATGAAATGTATGGCTGGCTTGGTTTTACTCAGGACAAACTCAATGATGTCGTGCTAACGCCCTCTTATGTGGCGACCCTTTTGGTAAAACTTGCCAGAGTCAATAAAGATTCTTTCGTATGGGATTTTGCCACAGGATCAGCAGGCTTACTGGTAGCGGCTATGAATGAAATGCTGAATGATGGCAAAGAAAGTATCCAATCTCCGGAAGCGCTTGTACAAAAAGAAATCAAAATCAAAGCTGAACAATTACTCGGATTAGAACTGCTTTCAAGTGTATATATGCTGGCAATCCTGAATATGATATTGATGGGAGATGGCAGCTCCAACATATTAAACAAAGACTCTTTGAGCGATTTCGACGGTCATTACGGCTTTGGCAGAACCGATAACAAATTCCCTGCGGATGCTTTTGTACTCAATCCGCCTTATTCTGCAAACGGAAACGGTATGAATTTTGTGGAAAAAGCGCTTGGTATGATGAATAAAGGCTATGCTGCCATTATTATTCAGAATTCTGCCGGCTCTGGAAAAGCCAAAGATTACAATAAAAAGATACTTGAAAGAAATACACTGCTGGCAAGCATCAAAATGCCAATCGATTTATTTATCGGAAAATCCAGCGTTCAAACCAATGTGTATGTTTTCAGGGTAAACGAAGCTCACCAAAAAAACGATGTCGTCAAGTTTATTGACTTTTCAAATGACGGCTATACCAGAACCAACCGGAAAAAAGCCAGTATCAACCTGAAAGATACAGATCATGCCAAAGAACGATATGAAGAAGTGGTCAATCTCGTTCAGTTTGGAAAAAGCCAATTGAGAATCTTTACTGAAAAAGAATACTATGAAGGGACGATAGACCCCTTAAATGGTGCAGACTGGAATCAGACAGCCCCAATTGATACAAAACCCTCTTTAGAGGACTTTAAAAAAACAGTAAGCGACTACCTTGCATGGGAAGTCTCCAATATTCTGAAACAGCAGAATAAGGGGGACGAAAGCCTGGGAAAATAGTTGCCCCACTTAACGAGAAGCTGAAAAGCGTTGAGTGGGGCGGATTTAAGATTGGGGAGCTGTTTGAAAAATTAAATTTAAGGTTTTTAAAACCGGTATTTGATAAAGAAAACGATATATCAAGAGAAAAAAATAAAGAGTTTGATTTACCGCTTGTCAATGCGAAAGATGGCAGTAATGGAATAATGTATTACGGCAGATCAAAAGATTTTGAAAGTGCAGAAATGACAATAGATATTGTTAATGATGGAGCCATTTCAACAGGAAATGTTTACACACAGCCTCAAAGAACAGGTGTGTTATATAATGCCTATCTTATAAAACCAAATTTTAAACCAACAGACAAAATATTACATTTCTTAACATCAGCAATTCAAAAATCAATTAAACAAAAATACGGCTATGAAAATAAAGCCGGATGGGCAAAAGTAAAAGACGACATCATCCAACTTCCTATAAAAGACGGCAAGCCGGATTTTGAATTTATGGAGCATTTTATAGCGGAGCTGGAGGCGGAGCGTCTGGCGGAGCTGGAGGCGTACCTTCTGGCAAGCGGATTAAAAGACTATACCTTAACAGAGGCAGAAGAAAAGGCAATAAGGGATTTTAAACAAGACTATTTATTTTGGGATAAGTTTAAGTTTAAAACCATTTTCAATAAAATTATTCAGGGAAGAAGACTTAAAAAAGATGATCATAAAAAGGGCTGTATCCCTTTTGTAATGGCAGGATTAACGAATACAGGTGTTGTTAATTATATTTCAAATCCAATAGCAATGTTTCCTAAAAATTCTATTACGATAGATATTTTTGGAAATACTTTCTTTAGAAATTATGATTTTGGAGCAGGGGATGATACAGGTGTATATTGGAACGATGAAAAAAACTATTCAAAAGAAATCATGTTATTTTTTGCTACTTCAATGGGGAAATCTTTATCAGGGAAATTTGATTTTGGTAAAAAACTAAGGAGTTCTCAAAGTTTAGATTTTTTAATGAATCTTCCCTGCAAAAACAATGAGCCGGATTATTCGATGATGGAAACATTTATATCAGCCATTCAGAAGTTAGTGATTAAAGAGGTGGTATTGTATGCAGACAGAAAGATAGAAGCAAGCCAAAAAATCGTTAACAGAAACCAGAAATAGACTTTATCCCACCTCTCACAAGTTAGTTGCAGAGCAGGCAAATGCTTTCATCGATTAAGTGCTTCACATAATGATGAAACTGCTTATAAGCTTGCATTACAATGCAAACAAGGATGTTTGCACTACGATCTTTCGCAATCTGGTAGTTTGTGTTACAAGCTCCCCAGTTCTTTGAGAATAACATCCAGTTGAAAGTTTTTAAGGTCGATCGGAGTTAGTTTGGAGAGCATTTCCTGTGTGATTTTGTTGGTTTTGATCAAATTGTAATAGATTTCGTGTATCATCGCTAAATGCTGATCCCCTGTCAGTTGGAAGAAGTCCAGATTCTTTTCCTTGAGAATTCTTTTGAATTCTTCCATGTTTAGATTCTCTATTGTCGTTATCATGTCCAGATTTTCGATTTCTTCCTGTGTCAATGGAACCTTTATGACGAGATCTTGTAAAGATTTCTTTTTTCTTCGTAATGAGCGTTCTTGCTTCTGCATTGGTCAAGCCCTCCATATTCTCTGAGTTTATATCAGCATCAGTTCTGGAGAGAATTTTGTCAAGTTTATCCTGATAAATATTTCTAATTTTTTATAAGTCTTAATCGGAGGGTATATGACGATTATCATAATAATTATTTAAATCTGGAGAGAATATATCAATCAGTATCTGAGCTAAGGCTTCTCTTTGATTTGAACTGGATTTATTTTATCATTTTTGAAAAAATAACTTGCAACATTTCAGAAATTGATTATAATTATTTTCAGAGGATAGCTTGTTTGGTGTGCCAGGGGTTCTTAGCTTGAAGCTACCAGATTTAGAACCATCCTCGCTTATTTTGATCAGGTTATCTTTTAATCAGACTATGTTGGTATTGAAACGTCAACATACACAAGCTGGTAGCTTGCGATACTTTTAATCAGATTTGAACTGACCCGATTTGAGGTTATGTGAATGATCATTATTCTACAATCATATCACCCCGTTGGGGTTTAGATTGAATTGGATTCATATTCTTCCAGCAGAGATATTGCCGTTTTGATAAACAAAGGGCATCTTTCTTTAAAGCGGCCTTCTGCGCTGGCTTTTGCTCGACCTTCATCTGTGCCAGTATCATAACCAATCAGATCTTTGCAATGGGTCGCACCATGTACACTGACAAAAGCTTCAGTAAATTCTTTTACAATACGATACAATTCTTCTTTATCACTTTGTTCAGGCTGGGATTTTCCATATTTCAAACCCAATACCATGATAGATCCGGTAATCACACCACAGGTATGTCCACAACGCATACCGCCACCAAATCCGGCAGCTGTTTTTATTGCAAATTCTTCACTAATCCCTAAATCTTCAGAAAACTGTTTTATAACAGACTGAGAACAATTATAATTGCCATCAAAGTCTGCTAATGCTTTATCTGTTTTTGACTGCATTTTCACCCCTGATATCTATTTAAAAGTCAATTCATCAGCAGATTACTTACTCTACTTTATGAGAATTGCCTTTCTAATCGCATGAAAATTTCCTGCCTTTATTTTGTAAAGATAAATTCCTGATTGCAGTGTTTTTCCCTGTGAATCTCTTGCATTCCAGACAATATGATGCTCTCCGGCTTCTTTGATCTCACTAACAAGTGTATTGATTTCTTGGCCTTTCACATTATAGACAGATATCTCAACATACTCTCTTTGCGGTAAACTGAATATGATACGCGTCTCTGGATTAAATGGATTGGGGAAGTTTTGCCTTAATGCGTAATCTGACGGCAATGGCAGAATATCAGCACCAAGTATCACGTTTACTGTCCATACCTGTGAAAGCGTATAGTTTAAATCTGTTACTTCACACTTGACTTGATATACACCTGAGGCTGGAACAGTATAGTAAAAATAAGGTGTTTCCACGCCTTGAGATACACCATTGATCAGCCATTCATAGAATAATTCACTGTCATTGTCTGTCGCATTGACTACAAAATTCTGGAGACTCCCCGCATTTAAATTTAAAACGCTCTCAACGGGTGAATATGAAACAATTACCGGACTGGCATTGACCGGTCTGACAATAACCAACATACTGTCACTTGCAGAAACCGAACCCATTTCTTCAGGTAAGCTGACATTTACAAATAATCGGGCGCTCCCTGTCCAGTTGTTTTGAGGGCTAATATGCAAAAAAAGATTCTGTTCGAATGTCAAAATCCCCTGATCACTGTGAATAGTAACCAGATAAGGATGATTTCCAGATACGCTGTCAGAAATATAATTTCTCAGATTCAGCGTGATAGGGGTATTCTCATTGACCTGAACTGAATCCGGTAAGTTTAGACTAATATGGTGCTCAAACTGATAGTTACGGCTAACAGGATTGCTGGGAATATAATCCGTTTTAAAAGCTCGTACTTTTAATGTGCAGTTACGGTTAATATATATTGGCTGACTATAAACAGAGTCTGAAGACGTAGGCGTATTTCCATTGCTGGTATAATGAACAGTCGTTCCAGGTGCTGACGTAACGCTTACATAAATCGCCTGCTGATATGTGCCTGACTGATGAGAAATGACAGGACTGGACACCTGACCTGTGATAAAATACTCACCTAAAACCGTTTCAGATGGCAGATATCCACTTCTGTATGCTTTCACCCGAATCCGATAGTCGGTCTCAGGTGCTGTTACAATCCCATTTGTATAAGGGATTGAACCCTGATTAGGTTCACTGTTATCGAGGGTATAATACATTAAAACACTGTCAGTCGGGCAACTAATATGAATCACCTGTGGGCTGGTATATGTCCCTGGTGCTGGATTAAACTGAGGATGATGAACCTGTGCAGTCGCTGTAAAATCTAACTGACTGATATTCTGTGTCAGATTATTGACAGAATAGCTCAAAGGGTTGAATACAAAATATGGTTTTTGCGCATAAATAAAGCTTGTAGTCCCATAAAACAGGTTTAGCTGGTAATAGCCCTGATCATTGGTCATGGTTGAGAACCCATCGGTTCCCGAATAAACCAGTACATTTGATAATGGTTGATTATTCCAGTGGACATAACCACTGACAGAGAAGGTTTTACGAGTTGCCTGAAAATTCTGATTTTGCATGTTCTGTACCAGCGGATTGATCTGAATCTGAACAGGATCAAATGTGTAAGCCGGATCAGAAGGACGTATCATCAGATTACTGCCAAAAGGAGCTGTCAGAA
>JAGOCT010000092.1 GCA_017998585.1 Candidatus Cloacimonadota bacterium
GTAAACAGCCAGCCACTTATTCTTTTTGTTGTCAATATGAATAGAAGTGATTGTGTTTCCAGACAGACTTGAATTAGAGGTACTGTATCTTGTCCACTGATTATTCCAATCATCATAACGGTAAAGGGAATTAGCAGTACCAATCCATTTAATATATTGGTCTCCAACTTTTTCAATAGCTATTGAAAGAATATCATTATCAATAATAGGCGTGTTTTGAGAATTAAAAATATACCAGTTATCATCTGCATCTAAAAGTACCAAACCATTTTTTGTGCCAATCCATTTATTGTCAAAATTGTCAAAGCAAACAGTATTAATATCGTTAACAGGTAAGTCTGAGTTATTTTTATTATAGATTGTCCAGACCTGGTTTTCAGATAGTACAGCCAGACCTCCATTTGATGTACAAATCCATATATTATTATGAATATCAGTTTTAAGGTCATTTATCTGATTGGAAGGAATGAGAGAATTTTGAGTGTTGTATATTTCCCAATTTGTACCGTCATACTTATAGACACCCTTAAACTGAGTCCCAATCCATTTATTACCTTGAATGTCTGTTTCAATCACCCGGTATGGATTTGTAGGAAATGAAGTGTTTTGAGTGTTATAATTAATCCAATCCTGTGAAAATAGAAAGTTTAAACTGATTAAACCCAGTATGATTAACAGAAAATATTTCCTGTTCATTCTTCCTCCCGTCAATTTATCAGAAATATTTAATGATTTTATATTCTTATTATCTAATGAATGCAACTGTTATGCCATACTAAAAGAGCGCACCGCTGATGGTGCGCCAATGGGTTTTGAGGAGGTTATATGAACAGAATCAGAAGGGGAGATTCTGTATATACAGAAATAACCATTTGTTCTCAAAAGTGTTACAAAAATTTTTTAATCATTTTGTTCAAGTGTTATATTGATGGCATTTTTGACGGCAATCTTTTTCTTGGTATCAAAAGCATCCGCCAGATTAAAACAGACTCTGGTACCCACCTTAAAATACTGCTTATCGGCTTTAAATTCTCTTTGATTAAAGAAATAGTTTTTATCATTACTATTGATAAATCCATAGTGGTTTAGCGGAAAAATACGGCATATAATTCCTGAATAACGTTCCTGAGTTTTATACTGATATTTTGTCCATGTTTGAATCAGGCTCTCGTAAGCTGATTCAATTGTATCATGTTTTGTCTTTTTAATATCGTATTCTTTCATCAGAAGCTTCATTTCATCGTTAATTTTCCACTTATGTCGGTTATAAATCAGCTGTATCAGATTTAAATGCTGAGGTATTAATTCTGTATGTTTTAATGCTTTTAACAATTTGACAATAAGTAAAAAACATTTCACTTTCAAAGAAGGATCAGTCTTGATTAAAGCACTTTTGATGGCATAATTTAAAGCCTGTTTATGGTTAAACTCACTTTCATAAATTTCAGCTATATCCAGCAGAACAGACCAGTCATCACCTAATGTAACAAGAATATTAAGTGCTTCCTGATATTTTTTCTGGTCAGCATAAGCAAGGGCTTTATTTCTTAAAATCCAGCTTTTTGTTTTAATACTGGGTTCAGAAATAGTATTTAACGCTTTATCACATTCTTCGATGGCTTTTTCAGGTCTGTTGGTATGTCTTAATGCTTTGATAAGGTTAGTGTAGTATTTTTCTTTTTGTGAGGGGATTTCAATACTGACTCCCCGTTTATCTTTATATTTTGTCTTTTTATCTTCTAGTAAATCAGGCTGTAGCATAAGCAGAAAATTAATGATTTTTTCATAACTGACAGGTACTTGCTTATTGAGGTAATCTATTCCTTTAAAAATAGTCAAAACATAAGGAGAATATTCATCTTCCTGTTCAAGTAAAGAAAGAATATCATTTATTGCATTAAAAAACTTCTTTTCCTGGGACGGTTCAGCAGGTTTCACATATAAGTAGTATAAGTTCCAGGCTAAGAGTGAGTTAACAGTTTCAAATGAGGCATCTTCCTGATGAATTTTTTGGCATAATTCAAGCGATTCTGCATACTTTTTCATTTTATAATAACAATAAGCCAAACCCCATTCATCCCATTGTGAGGTATTTTTACTGCTTTCATTGATAATTGCTGAGTATAGTTCAGCTGCCTGTTCATATTTCTTGTCTTTTCGTAACTGATTAGCCTTATTTTTCTTTTCTTCAAGGTTCATTGACTCCCCCTTTTCTTTAGCAAGTCGTAGTAAACGACCTGAAATACCTACGAATATTCTTACTCTTTTTAAATACTACACAATTAAAACCGGTATGTCAAGCTTAATTTTGCATCAGAAAATCTAAGTTCAACTTCCTTTTTTTTTTTTTCAAAATTATACAAATGGGCATCAACATAGGCATCTGCCATGGATAAAAAGGTTGTAATACCGATCCACCAGTAATCACTCTGACGTTTTTCGTAATAATCATTCATTCTGTTTCTGTAGTATTCTTTAATTACTTCATTATCGGCAAGCAGCATTTTTTTTCTTGTTTCCTGCCGTTTATCTTCATTATAAACAGCCATACCAATAAAATAGGCATCAGCTAAAATGACTGTCCCTGCTTTGATATAACTGTTGTTATAAATCTGACCTCCGCCAGGACAAATGAATGATAATGTGCTTGCATATGTGGGATTCTTCCCTGAAAACTGACTATTTTGAATGTTTTCTGCTTGAGTTTCTTCCGCAGAAATCATCACAGAAATCAAGAAAAGAAAAGAAATAGTGATGAATAACTTTTTCATTTATCTGTATGTCCTTTAATCTGTTGTGTTTGCCAGTATCTGTCCTTTTCACTGTATATGCAACCACAATACTGCTGACGGTACATTTCCTTTTCTTTAGAGAGAGTAATACCTTCTTTCCAGTATTCTCTTAAATCCTGGTAAAAGAAAGGGATATCGATTTCTCTGGCAATATTATCTGCTATTTCTCTGATGAGTTCATGTTTTTGAAATTTTGAATATAATAATGTAGTTGTAAAAGCATCAAAATGTCCTTTTTTTGCAATTAATGCCGTATATCTTAATCTTTCATAATAACAGGATAAACACCGGTTCTCTTCTCTGAAAACAGCATTTCTCAGGAAACTGTCTAAATTATATTCATCTTTCAGTATCAAGGTAATATCTTCCTGTTCACAGAATTTCTTAAGTGTATCACGCCTTTTAATGTATTCTTGAGCAGGGTGTATATTATGGTTAAACCAAAGACCACTTATCTGGTATTGGTCTTTTAAATGGCTCCAGGGCGCAATAAAACAGGGTGCGCAACAAATATGGAATAATAGTTTATTCATATATCCTCTTTAAAATTATCATCAGAAGGCCTCTTTAAATCAACTTGATCCAAAATATTTGCCTCTTTCTATCCAGTGAGTTTCCAAATCCAGATAAAATACTGATGGGGGTTGGATTGTATCAATAACTTTATTTGTTCCATCACATTCCAGATTTAATGGCGGAAAAAGTTTCTTGGTGATTTGAACTTTAGCATTTTCAAGTAAATTATGTTTTACTTCAAGCTCTTTGTCGAGCATTTTTTGCATCAAACTCATCTTGCTGTCCAATTTATTTTTTTCCTGAATCGCAACAATAATATCATCTTTAACTGATTTAGCAAAGTTTTTTATGACTGTATAAACAGTTGGAGAAGTAATATCGACTTCAAATCTTTCATTAATTTCTTCTATTTGTTCTTTAAGTTTATCGATTGTTTGTTGCAAATTATCAATTTTATTGTTGAGCTGAGCATCAAAACCATATTGTATATTGGTTCGAGTACCTGAGTCATTACCAATTGTTGGGCACATCAAGCTATTTCTGACCTTTATATCACAGTCAATGATAGCCCCTTTTTCGTTTAGATTGATACCCGCTCCCATTACAAATACTGAGTCACCACATTCTACTTCAGAACCTAAAATAAAGCGTTGAACATTGATATTCCCTTTGACATTCAGCTTGCAACCTTCAACAAATTTGATGGAAAGATTACCTCCGGCACTGATAGTTGTATTATTACCACTTGCACCGTTTTGAATGTATATATCGCCCCCCGCCTCGATAATACAGTTGTCTTCAATAGAACCATTAATAAAAATATTTTTCTCAGATTGGACTTTGAATCCGGTTAATACACTGCCATTGATATGAATGTTTACTTTTGCATGAATATTACCGGTGCTATAGTCGATGTTACTGTTAAAACGTAATTGTGGAAATATACTGATGATACTGTTTTTATATTCGACTATCCCATCTGAACGGCTGATAATCTTCATTTCAGTGTTTGTTTCTTCTTTATAGGTATTCAATCCACATTTCAAAACAACATCTTTCGGTAAACGAGATTGAAGGACATTTGAAAACAAATCTTCTCCTGGTAATCCTTTTACAGGCATTTTTTTTACTGCAAGAATTTCATTTTCTTTTACATCGCTAAATGACAGAATTTCTCTAAAATCAATTTTTTCTTTCTCATCATGCTCGACTTGGCGTTTACTGGATTCAAAAAATAACTGGATTTCAGCATCTTTGCTTTCTCCAGGGTAGATTCCGTGAGCAATTGTGATGATTTTGTTTTTTTCAACTTTCGATAAATCACTGGTTTGAAGATATTTACGATTTATCTTATGTTTTGTGAGAAATATATCAATGTCTTCATAACTTGGGTAATCAGCGCTTGTTTTATCGAAATTATAGTATTTTAACTCCATTTTATCGTTACTAATCTGAAATGGATTGATGATTGAAATATTTGTATCTTTTAATAATAAGTATCCGCTAACACCTGCAATATAAGCATTTTTAGATTCATCAAAACGAACATTCTCTCCTGCAAAAAAATCATTAGAGGTAAATCTACCGGCAATGATATCCTCGCCCAAAACACTTTTTCCATTAATATTATCAATTACAGGCAAAAGATTTAAGATTACATCATCTTTTTTATGAAATACTAAGGGATAGGGGAGAGCATCAATCGTTTCATGGTTTTCTAAGACCATTCTTTCAAAAAAAGACCATGTGCTTAAATCGTCAAATTTGTATGGTGCTTTAGTAAACTGAAGGGTTTTGCTACCTTTTTTTTGAGGCATTTTGCAATTGGCAATAATGATATCACTGTATGTCTTATTATATTTTATCGCTCTGTTTACATAATAATTAATCACTTTTTCATCAATACCAAATACAATATTATTTGATCTAAGTATTTCTAAAATATAGTCTTTAGTTATAGGATTTTCTTCATCTACAAAAGGATAGAGCTTGATAATTGATACAGATGTTCCCTGACCATTGATTTTAATTTCAGTTTTTCCGAATAATTTTCCCATAATACCCCTCTATTCTGCTTGTGTAAATAATTTTTGATAAAGCTGATGATAATAATCAAACATATCTGTATATGACTGATCCCCCCATAAATCAACCTGTATGTCTGCATGATCAGATATACCAATCGTTTTCACTTTTTTTTCTTGTATCTGATGATTAAACAACAGATGGTCATTGAAATATTCAGCTAAGTAATTTAAGTCATTTTCAAACTGAGCCTTATAGGATACTTTTTTTCTTACCATGTTTGAAAGAAATTGTTGATCCTTTTCGATCAGCTCAAGGGTTTTTTGATTATGCAGTTCATGATAGTATGGATTGATTCTGCCAAGATGTGAATTAAGACCTCTTACATAATCCATATATAAGTCAAGGTTCAGCCAATACCATGGATGTTGCTTATCTTTACTCAATTTTACCTGATTTATCAAGTTAGAAACATATATTATTTTAGATTGATAGGGAAGTAACTGCTCAGCAAATTTATCTTCAAAATAACCATTTAAGACAACTAAGTCAGCTTTTTTTATTTTTTTTAACTGTCTTGCAGATAAAGTATTTCTTTTAATATCTCTTTGGCTTTCAAAAAGAATATCAATCTTATAGTTCACTGTACCATAATCTTTCATGACCAAAGCATAAGGTTTAAAAGAAAAAACGATAGATTTTTTACTATTTTCTTTGTCTTTACTTTTACATGAAAAACTAAAAAGGCAAAGTATTATGAGAAGTATAATCTGTAATTTCTTTTTCATTTGACCACCTGAATTCTATAATTAAGTCAATGATAAAAAGTTTAGCTTTTTTAACAAGTATTTTTTTTAATACTTAATAAAATCACTGAACTGGAGCAATATTATTGGAATAATTTATGCTATAATTATCTATAAATCATTATGTTTAAGGAGAGAATATATGAAAAAGCAAGTCTATATTTTTTTATTTATCAGTATTTTGATTATTGCTTGTTCCAGAGATCATCATCCCCTTGTAGTTCAGGAAAGTGGTTCTATCCCTGTAAAAATGAATTTAAGTCCAGCTTTTAGTTTGGGTTATCAGGTTGACAAGGTCTTAGTCAGCATTCAGAAAGAGGCTTTTCTGGATTCTATGTATATGTTGCTGGACTTAGAAAACCAAACTGCTTCTGGTGAGTTCACAGAGTTATCTCCTGGATTGTATTCAATAAAAGTTAAAGTATTTGCAGACAATATATTAATAGCTACAGGAGTAGGGCAGGGGCAAGTGTTACCAGGACAAAACTCAATAGTTCAAATTTCTTTGCAGTTAGTTCCAGGTAGTTTGACCGTAGAAGTAGATTGGGGAGATATCATGCCTGATTATCCTAAAAATCTACTTTTTATTGGTAACAGCTATACTTACTATAATGATGGATTATGGTCAATCGTCAAACAGA
>JAGOCT010000093.1 GCA_017998585.1 Candidatus Cloacimonadota bacterium
CTTTGAAGCCTATCATATTTACTCAATGAGATGGTCCATCGAAGTATTTTTCAAGGAGGCCAAGAGCCTGCTTGGCCTGGGGAAATCCCAAGCCCGGGATTTTGCCTCCCAGATTGCCAGCATCTCTATTACGGTACTACAGTACAATGTCCTGGGAACAGTTAAGCGCTTTAAATCTTATGAAACCATAGGAGGACTTTTCCATGAAGCCACCGATGGAGTTGTACAGCTCTCGGTAACAGATCGCATCTGGGGAATCCTTCAGGAACTGGTCATGATCATAGCTGAAGCATTCCAGATCGACGATGAAAGAGTCATGGATACCCTCATCAACCGGAGTGAAACCTTTAAGCATTTTATAAATCTTGATAATCTTGAACTCAAGCAAGCAGCCTAAAAGCACTTGCGAAACTTAAATTAATTAAATGAACTTTATTACCAAAAGGGAGCTGTCATGGTTCCCTTTTGTTTTATCAGAATTTACTTTAAAACAAATAAAATGGAATTACGACATGCAACAAGAAAGCAGGCTAAGATTAAGCTTGCACTGCAGGGACCATCTGGTTCAGGAAAAACAATGTCTGCTTTACTCCTTGCTTATGGTCTGACAAATGACTGGAACAAAATCTCCATCATTGATACGGAGAATCACTCTGCTGACCTCTATGCTCAATTGGGTAGCTACAATGTGTTATCACTGGATAAACCATTCTCACCGGAAAGGTATATTGAAGCCATTGAAGTATGTGAGAAAGCCGGTATGGATGTTATCATCCTGGATTCTACTACTCACGAATGGGACGGATCGGGAGGAATACTGGACATTCACCAGGCAATGACAGGAAATTCATTTACCAACTGGAGCAAGATTACTCCTAGGCACAATGCTTTTGTCCAGAAGTTCTTACAGTCAGGCTGCCATATCATTGCCACCATCCGGACAAAACAGGATTATGTGCTTTCTGAAAAGAATGGCAAGATGGTCCCGGAAAAGGTAGGATTGAAAGGGGTTACAAGAGAAGGGATGGATTTTGAATTCACCCTTGTCTTTGATCTGGATATAAAGCACCTTGCAAATGCTTTCAAAGACAGAACAGGCCTCTTTATGGATAAACCAGATGCTGTCATAACACCGGAAATGGGTAAGAAAATCCTGAAATGGTGCAATGAAGGGAAAACACTTCCTCAGATCATGCAGGAAATAAAATCTGCTGAAAATGTGGAATCGCTGAGGGAGATACTCAGGAATTACCCTGAATACAGGAAAGAAGTGGAGCCAATGGCTATTGAAAGAAAGAATCAGATCATCAATTCAACTGTTATTCAAAATCCTTTAAACTATGGAATTAGTCAGAGTAAATAACGATTTACAGGTATATAATCCTGTAGTGATAGAGAATCCCATCAAAAACGATGACAAAACATCAGACATTTCATTTATGTCGGCTAACACTGAACCATTTTCATTGGAACAACTAAAATCAGAATGTATTATTCCGGTTTTTGCCAAAGACAATGAATCAACCATCTCGCATCAGGAATTCATTGAATCAGTAAAATATGTTGCCGGTAATATTTTTTCCGGTGAAACCATCCTGAAGCCTGCTATTAGGGTCTCACATCCCATTAAAGGCAGGATTCCTGAAGCAATGGGTAAACCTGCCAAAGACCTTCTGGATCACGAAAAGACCCTGTATTACGAAAGGATGGCCTTTGCGCTTGAAATCCCTTCAATCAGGGGAGAAGTCAGCGGTAACCGAATGAATCTTACTCTGGGAGGTGTCAGGGCATACAACCAGGAAAACCTTTACGCAAAGAAGGTAGAGGAGAAATTCAAGATTTTCATTGGATTCCAGGTTAAAGTCTGTACAAATCTGTGTGTTTCCACCGATGGTTTGCTGTTTGAAGTCAGGGCCAGGACTATTGCTGAACTGGCAAAAGCAGCTTATGACCTCTTCGGAAACTATAATGTCTATAGTGAAGTGGATGATTTGAACCATTTCCCGGAGGTGATGATAACGGAACATCAGTTTGCACAGATGGTAGGACGGGCAAAAATGTTTCATCAGCTACCCTTTAAAGAGCAAAAGCAATTGCCTTTGTTTCCCTTATCAGATTCACAGGTCACGCAGGTAGTCCGGGGATATTATGATGACGCTGATTTTGCCAGAAACGGCTTCGGGGAAATCAATCTCTGGCAGCTGCTGAATCTCTTTACGGGAGCCAATAAGAGCAGTTATATTGACAGTTTCCTGGACAGGTCTGCCATGAGTACTTCATTTGTTAAAGGGCTGCATAAAGCTCTCAGGCAGCGTAATAACCATTGGTTTTTAAGCTGATTTCAGGCAAGGGGAGTTTATAGCTCCTCTTGCTTTTGCTTATTATCTGTGATTTCATGTGTTACAGAATAAGAAAGTACAGGCAAGCCGAATCCGGCAGTATATGAGTGAATTTAATTTTATCCTCTAACACAAGAAAAAAATGAGTGACATTGAATATCTGAATGAATTTTATAAACACATATCAACAGACAGTATCCTGGTAGTAACTGCTGCGGGAGATTTGATCAGACTTTACTGTCCCTTTGAAGTGAAAGCAAAAGTGTCATTTCCTGAGATTGAACAAGGGACTATTGTAAGAGTTAAAAGAGTCCAGGTTTCTCGGGAATTGAAAGATGTTTTCATTATAAACAATAAAGCCTACCTGACTGTATTTTTTCAGATTCTTACTGATTACAGTTTGTCCATCCATCCGGATTACATGGTAAAGTGTATGGACGGACGATAATTCACTACTATGATTCAATATCAAACCGGTTTGTTTGGCTGGAATCCAATATCCCTTATGATAACCACGACTGTTTTCATTTTTAAAGAAAAACATCAGACAGAACACAAAAGGCAATTATTTGCCGAACTTTTTACCATCGTTGATACCAAGAGCATCCTGGTGGTGATGCAACGAAGAAGGGTAAAAAGGCTGTACTGTCCATTCTGGGTGATATGCAAAGTCGATGTGCCTCCGCTGAAGTAAGGTAAGGAGTACGCAGTACAAGCCATAAAAATGACATTAGAGCTCAATGATGTGTTTATTATTGACGGAAAGGCTTATTTTATATGGTATTTCTCGATAAAAGTTTGAATTAGATATCCTTCAGGCGGAATCACTTCTATGAAAAGGATAGACAGGTAAAGTCCACAGTTATTACAAATCTATCATCTTGTTTATAGTTCACTAATCCAGCTATTTAGCGCAATGTGCCTTTGCGCCCTGAATCAGCCTCTGTGCACACTCAATCTTTTACACATCGAATCGAAAAACCAGCATTACTTCCGGCACCATCGGATCTCACTAAACTACTGTCGTCATAACTTAATACTCGATACCAGGACATTGAAGTATTACTCCAAGTAGAACTCCACCAGGCACCATAATTACTAACATCTGGATCGAATCCACCAGAATAATACCTTAAACCAGTTGGTATTCCTGTAAAGCCGCTTTCATTTGTTGCACCAGTATTTGGGCTACTCCATCCTGTTGTAGCTTTCATTTTGCCCCCTGCCACATTTGATCCACCTAAGAAAGTTGAAAGAATTGTCCACTCAGCATCACTGGGAACATGCCAACCCGTTGGGCATATTTTACCGTTATTAACAGTGTACCAGTTATATAATGCACCGTACGCGTTTTTATTCCCAGCATTGTTATTATACCAGCAATATGCACCTGTAGATAAACTTGCCCAAGTCGTACTATTGGATACATTAGGAATGGTAACACCATCTCGATATTTGGTAGTTTTCAGGTTTTCGGCCATCCAGTTTTGAAGACCAATGACTATTGTCTTGTAAACATTACCTTCTATATCAGCCACAGTACCTGTTGCACTTATTGTTGTAAACGTAACTTGATCTCCGTAAGTTGTACCTTGGCTGTTTGTGGCATAAGCTCTTACAAAGTAAGGTGTGTTGGCTGTTAAACCGGTTAAATTGCTGATAAAGCTGCCAGTTCCAGTTCCATTACTTGTTTTACTGTTGGATAATGTCGGTGTTCCGGTGTTATTCCAGCAAACCCCTCTGGCAGTTACTGGTGCACCACCATCAGCAGTTACATTACCTCCACCGGTTGCTGTCGTCTGAGTAATATTAGTTATTGAATTTGTGGTTACCGTTGGCAAGCTGATTGCCTGGCTAGTGGTAAATGTCACCTGATTCCCATATGATGTACCTTGGCTATTAGTAGCGTAAGCCCTTACGTAATATGGAGTATTTGCGGTTAAACCAGTCAGACTGCTTGTAAAACTACCTGTGCCGGTGCCATTGGTAGTCTTATGGTTGGCAATAGTTGGTAATCCGGTAGTATTCCAACATATACCCCTGGCAGTTACTGGTGCACCACCATCAGCAGTTACATTACCTCCACCGGTTGCTGTTGTTTGGGAAATATTTGTGATGGGATTAGTTGTGACTGTTGGTAATCCAATTGCCTCGGCAGTGGTAAAAGTTACCTGGTTGCCATAGGCAGTACCTTTACTGTTTGTTGCATAAGCCCGCACGTAATAAGGGGTGTTGACTGTCAATCCTGTTAAATTACTTGTAAAACTACCATTGCCTGAACCATTGGAAGTGAATCCTAATTTATTCGAAAGTGTGGGATTTCCGGAAGTATTCCAGCAAACACCTCTAGCAGTGATTGTTGATCCACCGTCGTCAGTTATATCACCTCCACATTTTGCTGAATACTGTGCTATTTCTGATATTTCAGCGGTTGTTACAGATGGCAAAACTGGTGGATACATTTTTTTTACAGTGATAATGTCCTTACTTGAAAGTTCAGTTCTAGGAGGATCAAATGGAAGTCCATTATCTTTTCTCGTCATAGTTGGAAAAATAAAAGAAATTCCAAAATTATTATAACATGGGTAAAGCATCACTGATGTAAAATCAAAATCAGTTGCATTAAAAGAGTTCGAGACAACTCCAAATTGATTATGATATACTTCTTTAATATTGGACCACATAATTTTAATAAATGTGTCTCTATCGCTTCTTGAATGTTCGTGAATTAATCCAACAGTATGCCCAATTTCATGAATAACAGAGCCTTTGGTTCCCCAATCTGCAATTTTAATTGTCTGCTGAGGTCCATTAATAATCATTCCAAGATTTGAAGAACATCCTTTTTCATCCCAAATAAAATTAACATAGCGATATTCATTCGTTCGGGGCTTGAATCTTATGGTCGTAAGTTCTTCCCAATGATTTATTGCTTCTTTTATCCTCGCGTCATTCTTGAGTTTGTCCTCAATTGTATAATAAACGGTGTTTCCCGGCCATAAATAATATCCGATTTCTGAAAATGGAATACCGGCTCCTTTTAATGGTGTAATTATTTGTATTTGCGATTCGGTTAAAATAATATCCCCTTGAAAAACATACTCTCCGTTTATTTTCCTACAACTCAAGGTATCCTTATTCATGAGAAACTTCACTTCTGTGCCTATGGAATCTGGATATGCAATTTCAGTCAAATTGTTTATAAAAGCAGTTTTAACCGAATCTGCCACCACAATTTCTAATGTATCTGAATAACTCGGGAAACAACTTCCATCAACAATTTTTGCTCTATAGGTTGCATTAAAACCGAGAGGAATAATTAATGAGTCTTTATCTTTTATAGTTGAGGTAACCCAATTCTTTTTGTCAAGGGATTGTTGCCAGAAAATTTCACCTCTATAATTGGGAACCAATAGGATTGCTGTTGAGTCACTACCAAAAGGAATTGTATCTTTCTTTGTAATTAGAATTTGTCCAATTGAATGTAATACAAAGAACATTAAAGCCAATGTGAAAAGAACTATTCTTGGTTTCATTTTTCCTGTTTTGAAGAATTAATTTATAATAAATTGGCGGCTCAGTTTTTCATTATCTGAATGAATCAACATTGTATAAATTCCGCTTATAAGGTAAATACGGAAGGTTTCTATGCATTCTCCCTGAAAATTCCGAATAATTTGTTTCTGCAATATCTTTCCAGCACTGTCAATTATGTATAGCTCAATTTTCCTTGTCGGTTTTCCGGTTAGTTTAACTTTGAAATTACCTTCATTGGGATTAGGGAAAAGTGTGGCAAATAAGTTATTGTGAGTAACAAATATCTTACTTCTAGTGTTTGGTGTTTTAACATTAACAGTATATGCTACCGAAAAACTGCACCCATTTTTGTCAGTAACTGTCAGCATAAAATTTGTTGTATCCCCAAGAGTGGCAAATGGATGCAAAATCAAGGAATCATTGAGTGATTTGCCTGGTGACCATTTATAACTGTATATTCCAGAACCACCAGAAACAAATATATCGGTTCCCAGGGTGATTGAGCTACCTTTCATGATAGTAGTATCATTCCTGGAAATAGAAAAACCTAATTCAGGTGGTTGGTTCACGGAAAGAGTTACTACCTTCTGAGCTACCAGTAATTGGGGTAGTAAAAGAATAAAAAAGGCAATCAGTGTTTTCATAAGTCAGGTTTTAACATGATGAAGAACTCAGATTAATTTGGGAGAAAAAATTCCCTTTCAAATTTATGAAATATCTTTGAAAATAGAATATCTGATTCTGAAAAATAGCTTGTTACTTATAAATGATTATGATACTCCCCTTTTTTCGACAACCGGGATTGGTTACTAAGTTTAGTTGTTTCCATTGTAAACCACTTTTCGGGATTGAGTCGGGTTCTGTCAAGGGCGGCGACCCCAGGAGCCGTTTATATACC
>JAGOCT010000094.1 GCA_017998585.1 Candidatus Cloacimonadota bacterium
CTTATATGTTTTACTTTTCCTGTTTTTTATGAATCGTTTATTATTTCATCATCGTTCAGTCCAAAAACATCTTTATTTCATTTCGCTACTTAGTTTTCTTGGTTTTTCCAATTACTTTATTTTTGCTGAATTTAATCCGGAATATGCTTATCTTTTCCAATTTTACACAAACCTTTTAAAAGGAATCTTCAACACAATTGGTGCTTTTATCATCAATTTCTTTTTTACACTGCTGAGTTTCGGTTTTTATATTGGCTTCAGCACAATCAAACAGGCATTGATATCACTTTTTAAGCGTAATCCATTAAAAATTGAAAAAGAAACTCCTACTCTAAATGATGATAAAAAACCTGATTTAAAGCCAACAATAGACGAAAACGAAACAATACCTGATTATAATGCTATAGAAACACCTGTTACGGACAAAGTCAATCAGCTATCTAATGATAAAGATATTCTAAGTGATATTGGCATCAATTTCCTTACAGATAAAGACGAAATAGATGAAGACGAATATATTGCCCGTCTTAACTACGAAAATGTGACCAAGACAGTTTTTTCGCCTGTAGAGGAAAATTTTGATCCTGATGCTGTCTATGTGAAACCCCAAATAGAAAGTTTTTTATTTAAAAGCGCTAGCACTGAAAAAAAAGTTGATAAAGCTGCCTTACAGGAAGAAATTAGTCAAACCTGTCAAATCCTGCTCAGTAAACTGGCCGAATTTGATATTGAAGCAAAAGTTGTTAATGTCAATATCGGTCCTATCATCACCCAATATGAACTTCAGCCAGCCCCAGGTATTAAAGTCAATCGGTTTGTTTCACTATCAGATGACCTTAGTTTGGCTGTCAAAGCAAAGAGTATTCGTGTTCAGGCACCAATACCAGGCAGAGGGCTGATTGGTATTGAAATACCCAATAAATTATCAGATGTGATTTTTCTGCGTGATGTTCTGCTTTCTGAAGAAGCCGGAGAAGCAAAGAATATTTTAAGTATCGGGTTAGGTAAAGATATTGCCGGCAGGCCAATTATTTCTGATCTGGCCAAAATGCCTCACCTTTTGATTGCTGGTGCGACTGGTGCTGGCAAAAGTGTTTGTATCAATACAATTATCACATCACTTCTCTTTCACACAACGCCTGACGAAGTCAGACTGGTGATGATTGATCCTAAACGTATTGAGTTATCCGGTTACGAAGGTATCCCCCATTTGATTCAGAATGTCGTAACAGACCCTGAAGACGCCATGAATGCACTTAACTGGGCTGTATATGAAATGGAACGCCGCTACGAAATGCTTCAGGATTTAAAAGTTCGTGATATTACCGGTTACAACCAAAAGATTGAAGAACAATTTGGTACAGAAGAAGCTGTAATTCATAAATTACCTTATATTGTTGTCATAGTTGATGAATTTGCCGATTTAATCATGACAGCCGGTCGTGAAATCGAAATGCCTATCACCCGCCTGGCTCAAATGGCACGTGCGATTGGTATTCATCTCATTTTAGCCACACAAAGACCTTCAATTAAAGTAATTACCGGTGTAATTAAAGCCAACTTCCCTGCCAGAATAGCATTTAGAGTATCTTCCAAAGTCGATAGCCGCGTTATTCTGGACTCAATGGGTGCTGAGAAATTACTCGGACGAGGCGATATGCTGTTCTTACCACCTGGCAAAGCTAATCCAGAACGTATTCATGGCGCATTCCTGTCTGATTCTGAAATTGAAAGTCTGGTTGATTATCTAAAAACCCAACCAAAACCAGTTAATATGATTCAAATGACAAAACCTGATACCACATCTATTAATGATTTTGAATATGATGATGAACTTTTCCCTGAAGCTGCAAGATTAATTGTCGCTTCCAACACCGCTTCTGTTTCTATGTTGCAAAGACATTTCAAAATTGGTTATGCACGTGCTGGCCGATTGATTGATCTTTTAGAACGAGCCAGAGTGATTGGTCCCCATGTAGGCAGTAAATCGAGAGATGTATTAATGAGTATGGAGGATTTGGATGAAACAAATTTCAATAAAGCTACAATTTAGATCTATTTTACAGACAATCCTGTTTATTATTTTAAGCTTATTATGCATGACTAATCTGTTTTGTGACAATCTCAAAAATATTCAGGAGATTGTATCAAAATACAATCAAAGCACTCTCTATCAGATTGAGATTCAACAGGAAAATCATTATATGGCTCAAAACAAGACACTTAAATCACACGGTTATCTCTATCGTGATAATCAAAATTATCTCATAATTTTCGATAAACCTTACAAGCAATTTATAAAATTTACAGACAGTCAGGTTACAGTCTATGATTCATCCGTTAAAACAGCCTATCTGATTCCTTTTAGTAAATTTCCATCTTTTAATCCTGCTGTGATTTTTAGAGAAATAGAAAACGGCAAAATAAGCCTAAAAAACAAACAAAATCCTTTTAACATATCTTTTATCTCCTTGAACCAGTATTTTGATTTTTTAACTATTGATTTTGATTTTAAAGGCAATTTTATTAAATCCGTCAGTTATCAAGATCAACTAAACAACAAAGTGATCATTCATTTCATCAATCATCGATTTAATAAGAAACACAAATTAGATATTCCAAACTACACTTATCCTCCTGATACCAAATTATTTAAACAATAAATTCAAAATAAAACAATTAAAACCAATTTTTTAATTGTTAATCAAATTTATATAAGGAGTTCGTATGATCGGATTAATAATGGCAGGTGGATCCGGCACCCGTTTCTGGCCACTCAGCCGCAAAACAATGGCAAAACAATACTTGAAGCTTTTTGATAATCAATCCTTAATTCAAATGACCTTCAAAAGACTAAATCAGTTTATAAAATCAGATGATATTTATGTCATTACTACAATTGACCAGCATCGTCAGGTTCATGAACATTTACCTGAATTACCCAAAAAAAATATAATTATTGAACCTTATGCCATGAATACAGCGGCCTGTATCGCATACTCTGTAAACTATCTTAACAGACTCTATACAGATAATACTGATTTACTGATCGTACCTTCGGATCAGTTAATCGATAATATGACCTTATTTAAAAATTCAGTAACAAATGCTAGAGAACTATCACAACAAGGTTACCATGTTGTGTTTGGAATTAAACCATCATATCCGGCAACAGGCTATGGCTATATCGAACAGGGTCAAGCACTTAGCAATACTATGTTTCATGTGAAACAATTCAAAGAAAAACCAGATTTACCTACAGCTGAACACTTTATTTCTTCAGGTAATTTTCATTGGAATTGTGGTATTTTTCTTTGGACTTTAAAAACCATTTCTCAATCATTTAAAACGTATTATTCAGAAGGTTCTCATATTCTTGAGCAGATTAATCGTTATGATTATCAGGTAGAAAATTATTTTAAAATTAGGTCACTATATAAATCATTACCAAAAATGCCTGTAGATATTGCGATAATGGAGAAAGTTAATCTCAGAGCAGTTGTGCCTCTTGACCTGAAATGGAGTGATGTTGGCTCATGGTACTCACTTCATGAGGTACTTGACAAAGACGATATGAATAATCATTTTTCGGGTAATCATGTCAGCATCAATTCACATAACAATCTGATGGTCAGTAAGAAATTGATCACCTGTGTTGATGTTGATAACCTAGTCGTTGTTGAAACTGAAGATGCAATTCTTATCATACCAAGAAGTTCATCTGAACGAGTTAAAAACCTTGTTGAAGAAATGAAGTTAAAACAAAAGAGTGATTTTCTTTAATCATACATAGATAGGGAGCTTATATGTTTTTTATTTTTCTTTCAGCATTATTCAGTGTTATGATAGCAAATTATCTTCACTATATCAGTCATAAAAATTTATCAGTTCCCTATATTTTCTTTGGTAATTATTTGTTTGCATTTTCAATTTTACTAATACAATCAGAAAAAAAACAGGTTTCATTTTTGAATTATGATTTATTATTAGCATTGTTTGCCGGTTTTATGTTTGTCGTAAATCTGCTTCTTTATAAGAAAAATGTTGTAAAAAATGGTGTTTCTCTGAGTGTATCTTTCATGAGAATTGCTGTCATCATTCCAGTACTCTTGTCATTTTTAATATTTAGTGAAACAGTATCATTGATTTCATTAACTGGTATTATACTATCTGTTTTGATTATTTTGTCTTTATGTAAGTTTCAAAAGAAATTTAACATCCTTTTAGCTTTAAGTTTATTCATAGTGACTGGCTTTACAGATTATCTTTTAAAAAT
Source organism: Candidatus Cloacimonadota bacterium (assembly GCA_017998585.1). The sequence continues at coordinate 4,277 of JAGOCT010000094.1, forward strand.
TCATCAAAGTATTTCATTAATTCCAGACAGCCAGTTTTTAGCTTTATTATTCTTCTCAGCTGTTATTTTTTCAGGCTTATCTATCATCATAACTAAATCTAAATTTGATTGGAAATCACTATGTTTTGGATTTGGTTTAGGTATTCCAAACTTACTTACTTCTGTTTTCTTTTTAAAGGGATTACATTCAGTACCTTCAATAGTATGCTACCCTATGAATGCTTCTTTAATTATCTTAGGTTCATTTTTATCAGATTCTTTGATTTGGAAAACACGGTTTAGTAGAAAACAAGTTTTATTGTACCTTTTTTTATTGATTTCTATATTCATTTTAAACACAGGATTACATCGCTAAATAGCGATTTTTCAAAACTATTTAATTTTTTACATTCTTTTTCTTTTGTTTAAAAAAGCAGCTAATATCTGACTATAATCATAATTAAGAGTGAAATTGATATAATCATAATTCAGTTTAAGAGTTTCATCTTCTATGGTTTTATAATGATTTCTAATAAACTCATTGTATTCTTTTTTTATTTCAAAAGCATTCGCATTAATCATTTCATCTGATTCTAAATCATAGATTTCTAATGCACTATCATAATCAAAATTGAGTTCTTTCTGGTCATTTACATTCACTAAAATCAAGTCATTCATATTATATTTAAAATGGCTTAAAGCAGACAAAAATTCATTTGTTTCTTCTAAAAAGTCAGATATTATAATAATCAAATTGCGTTTTTTTAAAATATCAGCAGATTTATGAAGACATTCACTCAGTTTAGTTATCCCAGTACTATCAGAAAGATTCAAATTCTTAATAATCTGATCTATCCAGTTTTGTCTCGACTTAGCAGGTAAAAAGGATGTGATATCCTGATTTATGGTTATTAACCCGACAGCATCACGTTGTTTTAATGCCAGATAAGAAAGAGTAGCAGTAATCATTTTAGCATAATCTAATTTATTGGTGTGCTTTTCTGATGAAAAAGACATAGACTTACTATGATCAAGAATGATGTAAACCGGTACATTTGTTTCATCTTCATATCTTTTGATAAAATATCTGTTTGTTTTTGCATATAGCTTCCAGTCGATATGATCGACTGAATCTCCATTATTATAGGGTCTGTGATCAGAAAATTCAACACTAAATCCCTGAAAGGGAGATTTATGAATTCCTGTAATAAATCCATGTACAATATTCCTGGTTTGAAGCTTGAACTTTTCTATATTAAAGAAAATGTCCTGATATCTTACAGAATTCATTTTTTATGATATAAAAAGGCAAAAGGAATAATTAACAAATAAGTAATAATTAAAATAACGGGCGATATCGTACGATCTCCAGTATTTAGTATTCCATATCCAACCACTAAGAGAACGGCTGCTAAAACCAGCAAAATAAGGTTCAATTTTGAAAATTTAAAGCGTTCCATTTATACTCCTTTAATAATTCCATCTATAATTGATTTGAACAGAACGGTTAAAACTATCTACAAAAGGTCTGTTCATAAAAATATCATGTGCTAAAACTTTAATACTAAATTGATCATTTATCTGTAATTCAAGTCCAGCATTAAAATATCCATTTCCTTTTCCATGAAGGGGATGTTTTTGATTATCATTTGTTGCAAAATCATATTCAGCTATTGCAGTTATACTTTTGCCTATAGTTTTATAAGCTCCACAGAAAACGTTTAAATCTTTATCATTATCATGATTTTCAAGGGAATAGTTTAAACCTGCATCTAAGCCAAACAATCCTAAAAAATTAAAATTCTTAGAAGCAACCGTATAAAATCCTTTAGACTTGATATCATAGCGTTTTTCTTCTTTATAATACTTTCCATGCCCCTGACTATCAAATCCAATAACAATTGCAGGAATACTTGTTGTTTCATCAATCAAACGAAATCTTGCATTAAAATCAACCTTATCATGCCATAAAGGTTTTTTATCTCCAACAAGCTCTTCCCCACCGTAAGTAAATCCAAACATAAAACTATCAAATAAACCAACTGATGCACCTGTGATCATACCATTATCTTTATAGATTTTAGTATAAATTTTTGCTTCCCCCTTTTTGAGAATGCCTGCAGTTGGATTACTGATTTCTTGAATTCGTTCAGCAAATATAGAGCAACTTATCAACATAAACACGATAAATAAGGTACGTTTCATTCCTCTCTCCTTATAATTTTTTGCAAAATCTGTTCTATTAATTCACAGCTTACTCTGGTATTAATACATGGACCTTCAGGTCTATCGTTCAATAATCCATAAACAGGTATTGGAAATACCTCAAGAATGCCATCTACTAAATCCCTTTCACATGCAACAGCAATAATCAGTTTTGGTTTAACATTAACAATTATACGTCTGGCTAATGTACCA
>JAGOCT010000095.1 GCA_017998585.1 Candidatus Cloacimonadota bacterium
ACGTCGACCGCAATCCCGACCGAGACGTCGACCGCGACCCAGACCACGATCCCGACAGCGACCCAGACCACGATCCCGACAGCGACAGCGACCGCGACCCAGACCCAGACATTATTGCTTGATTCATTTTTGCTTTACCTCAATTTTTGATATAACAGATGCATCAACAATAGCTCCACGACCAATAACAACATCATTTTTCCCATAAACCTCTGTTTCAGAAAAATTAGATGTTCCAATAGCTCCAGTGAACCGGCCAGAATCTGCGACCCATATTACTGTTCCTCCTTTTAAAATTATCTCTTTGTCACCAACACTTTTTACTTCGCCGGCCAAATGATACGTCACAGTCCGAAAGAACATTTTTTTACCAATTGGAAACGGCGTATGCCTCGCTTTTCTAACAACTTTTTTTACAACTTTCTTCTCTTTTGTCTTCATAATGACTCCTTTTTTTATTATTAAAATGTTTTATATACATCCAGAAGGGATCGAACCTTCATAGCTGGTTTTGGAGACCAGTGCTCTACCGTTGAGCTATGGATATATTAATTACCCCTTTACCATTCACTTTCTATTTTATCTTCAGAGCTAAATATATTATAATATATATTAAAAGGTATCTGTTTGCGATATTTTTTTAATATTTTTTTCGCAAGTATCGCCTGCTTCGGAGTTAAATACCCTTTACTTGCCAGATCGTGCCCAATCCGAGTATCAATCGCGTTAAATCCCATATCGTTTTTAGCTCTGGCATAGTCAGTATCGTACCCGGCTACTATCTGCAATCCCTGCATAATCACCGGGATCAATTCAATATCGAACGTTTTAAGTTCTGTTTCAATCCTGATTCGGTTGATTGTGCTTGTCGCTGGCTCATCATCATCCGGGAGTATTGGTATATTTGCCGATACTTTATCCAGTGTTTGCTCTGCTATATGCATCTTTTCAATCATCTTATGAGCCATGTTTACGTCAATAGATCCATGCACCACCAGTTGATATATATTCACAATGTCAGATTCCTGCCCGATTCTTACGCAATTATGCACAGTGGAAAAACCGACTGTAAACGAATGATCCTCTTCGACAGTTAAATCATATACATCAACTTTATCATTTCTTGTTTCAACCTTACTTATAGGTCTATATATATAATCATCATCTTGGTCTTGCATTCTTATGTTAGAACAATTCAAAAACTTTGTATATCCTCCATACCAATGATGATGATAGTGTTCTTTTTTTGGCTCTGCCACTCTCATGGTTGGTATAAACCCTGACCTTATAGTTAATATACACATTTGATAGCACAACTCTTTACTCGCAGATGACCACTCAACCTGTCTGTTCCTTTGATACCCATCCCCATCAGTATAACCTCTTAGAAAAACCGCAGCTTGATCTGGATCCAACTCCATTATTTCTATAGGTAATTTTTTGTTTTCTGCGTAATGGCCAAACCAATCTCTAAACCAGTATGCTATTTCTCCGGAATAAACACGGAGCTCTATCCCTTTCGTTTTTTTATTACTATATACGGTTCCTTTAATGCCAAGCTCACTAAATTTGTTTTGTATTTTAATTAAAACGTCTATCTCTTTTTCGTGAGCAGAAAAAGACAAAAACTTAGATTTCCCTGGTGCGATAGAACTAAACCCTTTTGCTGCAAACCAACCAAAAATGTACAACCATTCATCATCTATAACAATATCATTTGGCAATCTAACATATCTTGTATTAACATGCATCGGTTTTTCTGGACGTTGTTTGTTTTTTAACATTGACCTATAATGAGTGCTACACAAACCTCTTGCTACCACATCGTTAGAACAACCATCGTGACTACACTTTTTATTTTTGTAATTATTGTAAAATTCTTCTGAGTACAATCTCCATTCATCTTTTATTTTTACTTTCTCTAATTTTTTGTAATTCTTGTTTTTTGGAAAACACATTGAATCACTTGGCAATAGTTTATAAGCTTCTACCCACTGTACAATACCATCCCTTTTTACTAAAATTCTGTGATCATATGTACACTCTAATGGCTCGTACCATCCGACATACTCAATTTTAGTAACCATTCCCCTATGATTTCTTGTGAATTTATCAATAACCTTTCTTACATTCCCCTTGTGTGTAAGAACCATATCCCCAACATTTACGTCTTGTATTTTTTTTAATATCATATCATTAATATAATCACTACGAAGACACCACACAAGGGAATTTTTTACTATACACCGATCCTCACACTGCAGGATGTTTCCGGGTACCCAATCAAGTTCTGCAAAAAATTCTGTAGATGCTGCAGTGAGCGTAATACCTACTCCACCGGCCCTTATTGATATTACCGCGACTTGTACAGTCGGATCCCCCTGAAACCGATCTACTGCAGATTGACGGTCCTGCAGTGAGATGTCGCCATGAATAACAACAGCCCTAACGCCAAAATGTTTTGCTATCGTATTTAAAACATCTTTATGATGAGCAAATACAACAACCTTTTTTACTGTTTCAAGTGCATTTTCAAGATACTGAATAACATAAGGTATCTTAGCTATTGCCACTTCATACCTGGCTTTAGCCATATCTTGGAAAGCGATCTTAGCGACTTCTGTAATGTTCGCGATCGCTGCCTTATACTCTTCTTCGTTATCCTCAGCCTTAGCCAGCTCTAACCGCACCTTTGCTTCAAATACATCCTTCTCTCCGGACACTTGAGCAATTTTCTCATGATTTAACGCCTCTATCATCACTTTGTCGTCTTCATCATACTCCAGCTCTACAACCTGACGCATCTTCGGTGGGAGTTCTTTCAGCACATCCTTTTTTAGCCTACGCACCATAATAGTTTGCCGGAGGATCTTCTGTAGTTCATTGAGCTTATCATCCGCAGAATACCCTTTTGGATTTCCACCACAGTACTTTGATATAAATTTCCACTTTGTATTATGATTCCACCTATCAGGATCACATTGAGAAATCAACGGCCATATTTCCATTACCCGATTCGGTATTGGTGTGCCTGTGGCAAATACAATCATATCTCGATTAATTTTTTTATACTTTTCAGAACCGAATATTGATTTATAACGTACCGTTTTTTCGTTTTTCAGATAGTGAGCCTCGTCAACACCGATCAAATCCCATTTTACTGATGAAAGCTTTGCATTCTGCTTAGATACCGCTTCGTAATTAACGATAACCACATTATACCCATTTTCCGGGAGAGGGCATATCTTGGTATCAGCAATGGCGTGCTTACCTCCCCGACAATCCCACTTCTGGAATTCACGAAACCAGTTAAGCTTCAGCGTATTCGGGCATATTATCAGCACATTTTTTATTCTTTCACAGTTATTATACAATCCAATTATCTGAATCGTTTTTCCCAATCCCATATCGTCACCCAACAGAATACCATGTTTATCAGATGAAAGCATGAAATCAATTCCGGCATACTGGAATGGCTTATAGTCCAATCCTTCGGGATGAATCAATTCAATATCTGAGTGTTCTTTACGGCTTTTTTCTTCGTTAGTGGCAAGGGCGATCTTCTGTGCGCTCAACTCTTTGTGCAATTCCCCATCCGCGTAGTCAGCCAGTTTGCAAGCTTTGTCGTAATCGGTGGTAAACCATAGTTTTTTAGTCTCTTTAGCAAATGCCCATCCTGCCGACTTCGGGACATCCTTTTCAGAGTAACTGCTGAGCAGATAGAAAACTCTGTCCCCTGTTTTTACCCAAGGCGCCCACTCGTTAGGTGTTTGTGAATATGTTGATAGTAGTTTCATTCAACGCTCTCCTTACTTTTTCTGATACAGTTTCTATTTCCTCCAAAATTGCTTCAACCTGTTTTGTGTTTCTTGCGATATACCATCCTTCCTTTTCTGCATGATTCTTCTGTTTCCCGTGCAGCTTGCCCACTGCCCTACCTTTTGCATCCTCTGTTTTAAGCTCCAACTTAACACCAAGGAACATGCCGTGCCCAAGTTCAACCATTATCAAGTTATCCGGCATTTTCCCGGCAACCTGCCCAAAGAAATGCTTCTGGTACTTTGGCTCCTGCTGCCGCATCCAGTACATAAACCAATTTTCAAATCTGATGAACCACCATCTTTTTAATTCAATCAGGTCGTTAGTTGCCTTTTGGAGCATATCTTCAGATACCAGTGAGCGCATTGTTTTACTTTTACCGGGCTGCAACATACTTTTTTTTGGTATCATCTTAGGATTTTCAGAAATCATCTTCTGATACTCTTCAACAGACATTTCGTTTTTATTTGGTGCTTTTTTAGGAAATTGCATTTCAACCTCAAAACATAGATAATTGTTCAACTAATTCTTCTTTTACTGGAACTACTCCTAATGGCAGTATAGTTGAATGAGTTCTAAATTCAGGTGTAGGCTCATTCTTTACGCTCAAATCAATGTGTGTAAACTCCTCTCCAAAACTGAATTCTTTAGTAGCATCAGCAATAAGCGTTTCAAGTGGTACGTGACTGTTTCTTTTCCTGTACTCATCCAACACGTAGATGTAGTCTTCAAAGTCTTCTTTGATGAAATGTCGCTTCAATTCCCAATACCGGCATACTGCCTTCCTGCGCTCTTCTGGCTTACCCATTAACAGCCTATACAAGATGTCTCCGAGCTCCTGACATGATGATTTATCCCACATACGGGCTTGTTCTGCTGGTAAACCACCGTGAGTGTACTTACTTCTTTCCATTTTTCAACCACTCGTTATAGGCTGATTCTACAACATCAAGAAGCTTACTGCAGTTATCTGCAACAAACATCCGGCCATCACTGCATTCGATCTTGTACCCCACCGTGCACTCGCAAGGAATAACCTTGAAGCTTCCAAGAAACTCCTTTAATTCTTTGCTAATAAACTGATCAAATAATAGCATTTTCACTCCAAGAAAAAGATATTGTTAAATATATATTAAAATATATTACTTTGAAACTTTTTTTACAGGTTCACCATTTTTTATTTCAACAAAATCATCATATAGTTTTTGAGGCACTTCCATATCTTGCAACGGCGTTATTTCTGCGATGTACTTTGATGGTATAGGCTTACTGTTTAAGTTTTTGTTTATGTACCTGTGGTATTTTTTAAGAATTGGCATCATCACCCCACTCTGTTTGTTCTTTCACATCTCTAAACCCTGCGAATTCCGGTTTAAATTCAAGGTGCACAGTCTCACACGGTCCATTTCTCTGCTTTGCAATTATTATTTCTGCGTCCTCCTTTGGATGGTTCTCGTCATAAACGTGTTGCCGATGGATGAACATAACCGTATCTGCATCCTGCTCAATTGCTCCAGATCCGCGCAAGTCGCTGAGCATAGGCCGAGTATTTTTTCCTCGCTTAGTGTTTTCTCTACTAAGCTGAGATAGCGCTATTATCGGGACTCCAAACTCTTTGCACGTAAGTTTTAACCCGCGGGAAAGCTTCTCAAGAGAGCGGTTTTGGTCCAACTTATCATCAGTCTGCATAAGCTGAAGATAATCAATAATTATCAGTTTTATATTATGTTTACTTATCCACTTTCTGATTTTCGAGCGGACCACGCCAAGCGTAACAATAGGCGTATCATCAATGATTATTGGCAATTCTGATATCAGGCCTGCTGCCATAGATAATTTTGGGTAATCACGCTTCGGGAGTTTATTATTGCGCATCAAGAAAATAGATACTTCTGCCTCATCACATATCAACCTCTGGCCTAATTGTGTACTGCTCATTTCAAGAGAAAATATCCCTACACCAGTACCACTCTTTGCGATAGATTTAGCCAAGGCCGCAACAAATGCAGTTTTTCCCATTGATGGACGACCTGCCAGGATTATAAAATCTGTTGAATCTATCGAAAGCATTGTATCAAGCTTAGTAAACCCTGTTAATATCCGGCTTATTGCTCCACGGTGAAAACTCTCCATATACGCGAACACACTTCCCATAACCGAATTCATATCCACTTCTTCGGATTTTATTATTCTAGCCGTAGCATCACGAATTAACCCTTCTGCCTGATCTGCAACTTCGTCGAACGAATAATCATCGGGCATGAATGACATCCTGGTTATCTCTGCTGCTGCCCGCACAAGTTTCCTGAGCATTGATATACCTGTCAAAATATGCAGCTTGCTTTCATAGTTTTCAATTGCGCAAATTTTATCAGAGATATCAACGATAACACTTCCCAGCCTGTCCTCCATACACCTGGCTTTAATTTCTGAATCAACAGATATTATATCTACAGCAATCTTCTTTTCAACCATTTTTGCGATAAGTGAAAACAGATCACTGTTTTTTGACGAATAGAAATCCTGTGCGGTTACCTGTTCCAACATCATACTCAGTGCTGTATTGTCATTTATGGCAACGTTTAGGATTGTTGATTCGATATCCAGATCACTCGGAAGTGGCTTATCTGTTACAAGTATTCTTTCTCTCATTTAAATAATTCCTTTAGATAAGATCTGAAAGGCAGCAGCCATGCAGATTGGAACTTGTCCATTTCCAATGGCGCTAAATCGCTCCATCCCAAAGGCCATCCCATCACCCATTCGCTGATCTTCGGACTTAACCTCAAATTGTGGTTTTTCAGCAT
>JAGOCT010000096.1 GCA_017998585.1 Candidatus Cloacimonadota bacterium
CTTCAAGAGCTCTTAAAATTCTTTGCTTATCCTGGGGATAAATATTGCTTGCTGAAACGGGATCATACTCTTTTAGCATATCATAAAGAGTATCAAGACCTTTTTGACAGTAAATCTCATAAAGTTCATCTTTGATTGTACTAGGGATGGGTTCATGTTCAAATAACCCTTCCGTCAGGGCTTTGATGTACATACCTGTTCCACCGCAAATTATGGGTATTTTTTGTTGGTGATGGAGTTTTAAAATCACATCTGAAGCATCTTTTATAAAATTGCCAGCGCTATATTTTTCATCAGGATTGACAATGTCAATCAAATGGTGTTTAACCCTTTGCTGTTCATTCTTGCTTACTTTCGCAGTTCCAATATCCATAAAACGATAAACTTGCCGAGAATCAGCAGAAATTATCTCTGTTTGAAGCTGTTCGGCCAGTTCTATCGCAAAAACGCTTTTTCCAGAAGCTGTAGGACCCTGTATAATAATTAGAGGTATCATATTCTTTTAAACCTCTTTTCCAGTTCGTAATACTCAATTTTAATAATAAGAGGTCTGCCATGCGGACAATAAAAAGGCTCATTACATTTATATAAATCCTGAATTAAGACAGCCATTTCGCGCTTTTGAAGTCGTTTTCCAGCCTTTATAGCTGCCTTGCAAGCCATTGACTTAGCAAGAGAATCTCTAAAATCATCATACATTGTGAATTCCTGTTGTAACTGTCTGATCAAATCAATAAAAACATCACCACCATCCCAATCATCGAGTTCATGAGGTATTTCATCAATCACAATTGAATTCTGACTAAAAGTCTTAATATTAAACCCTATCTTTTCAAAAACAGGCAGATTTTCTTCAATTAAAGAAAAAACTGATTCTGCCAGATAGTGTGGCAAATCAACTACAACAGGAAATAAAAGTCTCTGCCTGACGGCCTTTTCTCCCTGCATTCGTCTGATCATTTTTTCATAAATGATCCGTTCATGAGCTGCATGCTGGTCAATGACATAGATACCTGTCGTGTCCTGTAAAAAAATATAGAGAAAATTTACCTGCCACATATTACTATATTCATCCACATTTTGAAAAATTGTTTCATAAATTCCCAATGGCAAAGGTTTCTCATCTTTTTGTACCTGCCATACCGAAGGAATTTCCTGATTGTTTAGCGTTTTACTCTTTTCATTTGCTATAGAAGTGATATTTTGATTGTGAAAAGCATAAATATCATCTTGACCGTTTATGTGCTTTTTATCATCAGCTTGTATTAAAGTATTATCCTCAGATTTATAGTTATTCAAAGTCAGTTCATGTCCTCTTAAAGTACTTTGAGATGAAAGCCTCTGTGTATTCTGTATAATTTGATTTTTTTGATTAAAAAAATCTCTATCAACTGTTTTTTTGATAATTTGCTTTTCAAAAGGGGTAATCGGAGATTCAGGATTTGTTGAAGTAACTTTTTGCCTAACAATTTCGTATTTCTGCTTTTCATACTCGTCAATAGCTTCTATAATTGTTTGTCTGACAAACTGATATACCAACTGATTGTCTCTAAATCTAATCTCTAGCTTTGCAGGATGTACATTCACATCGACCTGTTCAGGATCAATATCTAAAAAAAGAATATACATTGGTAGTTTTCCCATTTGAAAATAATTATACTTCTTTAAAAAGGGTTCCAGAGCACTTTTTAAAGCGGCAAAAACAGTCTTGTCATGGATATATCGACCATTGACAAACAGATAATGAATATCCTCTACCCTTTTTTCTGTATTCTCAATCAGTTCTATATAAGCACTCATCCGGACAGCATTCCATGACTTGTTAATCCTCAGAAAATTGATCTGACTGAAACCACTTCCAAAAATATCAAGTAAACGCTGATCGATAGTTTCTACTGCAGGATAGTTAAATTTTTCTTTACCATTATGGGTCAAAACAAAACTAATCTTTGGATATAATACCGACTGATAATGCATATAATTCAAGATATGCTTAAATTCTACAGGCTCAGTCTTTAAAAATTTTCTTCTGGCAGGAATATTCATAAAGAGTTTTTTTACAGTAATTTGAGTACCTTTTTTTGCTGAAGTCTGACGTATTAGCTGTAACTTACCAGAATCATAGACAATTTCTGTAGCAGTTTCTACCTCATCTGTTTTTGTAATCAGAGTAAAATGACTTACAGAAGCAATACTGGGTATTGCTTCCCCTCTAAAGCCTAAACTGTTAATGTGTATGATGTCTTCAACTTTACGAATCTTACTGGTAGCATGACGCTCAAAGGCTAGTTGAGCATCTTCTTCACTCATACCAATCCCATTATCAATAATTTGAATCAGATCACGACCACCATTAACAATATGAACAATAATCTGAGTAGAGTGAGCATCTATACTATTTTCAACTAATTCTTTCACAACAGAAAAGGGTCTTTCAATAACCTCTCCGGCAGCAATTCTATTGGTAACATCTTCTGCTAATATTTTAATTCTTCCCATACAATCCTAACGTATTTTGTTTATTGACAATCTAAATCAAATGAAAGCTAATGCCAAATTTATTTTTTAAACCATTGCTTATAAGTCAAGCTATTATTATGCAATATAATAAAAGATAGAAATTTCTCTTGCTAAAAATCCAAAAAAAATTAAAATGGGACAATAAACAAATCTGGAGGTTGAATGATAAAAGACTTTTTGATTTTGATTAAAGAGAAAAAGATAACTAATTGTGAATACAAATAAAGAGATATTCAAAGGAAGCTATTAATGGTTGAATCTCATCTAGGCAGTTTTTTCCCGCTTACAAACCCTGTCTTGAAATTCTCACTGCTCCTTTTTATCATCTTGATTATGCCTTGGGTATTTAAAAGAATCAAGATACCTCATCTGATTGGGCTCATTTTATCAGGTGCACTAATTGGGCCTAATGGCATAAATCTCATGTTGAGAGATAGTAGTATTACTCTTTTCGGAACAGTCGGACTTCTATACATTATGTTTATAGCAGGACTTGAAATTGATTTGGCTGATTTTAAAAAAAACAGTCATAAAAGTGTAATTTTTGGAGCATATACATTTACAATACCTATGATCATGGGTATCTTAAGTAGTTTTTATCTTTTAAAATTTCCGTTGCTTTCTTCAGTTTTGATAGCCAGTCTCTTTGCATCTCATACACTTGTAACTTACCCGATTATCACTAAATACGGAATAACAAAAAATAAAGCAGTTACGATTGCCATCGGTGGTACAATGATAACTGATGTGCTCGCTTTGCTGGTGTTAGCAATAGTTGTTGGGATGACTAAAAGCACCATAACCTCTCAATTCTGGATTCAACTATTCATTAATATGGTGATGCTGAGCCTGGCAATAATATTTATGATTCCCTATATTGCCAGAAAATATCTGAAAATTGTAGATGATAATGTTTCTCAATATATATTTATATTAGCGTTGGTATTCCTATCTGCTTTCCTTGCAGAGATAACTGGTTTTGAAGCAATCATAGGCGCTTTTTTAGCTGGTCTTGCTTTAAATCAGCTTATTCCCCATACTTCTCCATTAATGAATCGTATTGAATTTATTGGCAATGCATTGTTCATTCCCTTCTTTCTGATAGGAGTAGGAATGCTGATAGATTTTAAGGTGATTTTTACAGACTTGCAAACGATCGCTATTGCATTTACAATGATAAGCGTTGCTACTTTTTCTAAATTTTTAGCAGCTTATTTTACGCAAAAGACTTTCAAATTTTCGGATGATCAAAGGCGCGTTATATTTGGTTTAAGTAATTCACAGGCCGCTGCTACTCTGGCAGCAGTACTTGTTGGCTATAACATCATTTTAGGCACATCTCCTGACGGTGAAGCAATTCGTTTGCTGAGTACAGAAGTGCTTGATGGAACAATTCTAATGATTCTGTTTACATGTACAATTGCCTCATTTTCTACTCAAAAGGGAGCATATCATTTATCATTGCAAAATAACTCTGAAAGTCAGCTAGAATCCTCTGGTTTTGATGAAAAAGTACTTATTCCCATCAGTTTGGATAAAAGTGTAGAAGAGCTTATTCATCTTGGCTTATCCATAAAAAATAAACAAGCAAAGAACAACCTCTATGCATTGAAAATTTTAATGACATATGAGCAAAACCAGGATGCAGAAAAAAAAGCTAAAGAATTACTTAGTAAGGCATCTAAAATTGTTGCAGGGGCTGATCAGAATATCCATGAATTACTCAGATATGATTTTAACATATCAAATGGAATATATAATGTTGTGCTTGAACAAAAAATCACTGATTTGGTATTAGGCTTACATCACAAAAAAGGTCTCACAGATAGTTTTCTCGGAAAAATAACTGAAGGTATTTTATCGAAATGTAACACCAATATATTTATATATCACTCAGTTCAACCATTTAATACGATAAAACGTCTGGTAGTTGTATTCCCTGAAAATGCAGAAAAAGAACAAGGCTTTCCTCTAATAATAGTCAGATTATGGAATTTATCCTTAAATAATGGTATTAAGTTAATTGTTTTTGCACACAATAATACTCATAATTTTATTAACGATTATAAAAAGAAAAAACATATAGAAATTGAACAAATCGAGTTTTTTGACTGGAACGATTTCCTCATTATTTCTTCTAAGGTTCAGAACAATGATGGTCTCTTCATTTTCATGAGCAGAGAAGGAAGTGTTTCATACAATTCAGTCATGCCAAAGATATCTAAATATCTCAACAAATATTTTATTAAAAACAATTTCTTACTGGTTTACCCCACTCAGTGTGGAGTTGAATGCAGAGATTCAAGCGATGATTATCAACAGTTTTTTATCAGAACATTTGCTAACAAAAGCAAAAAAATCAAATCATTAAATATATTTAAAAGAGGATAACAGATTATGGAAAAAGTTGGACAACAAAAAGTCGGGGTATATGTAGATGTATCTAATATTGCTCAAAATGGCGGATATGGTATGCACTATGATGTATTAAGAGAATTTGCATGCAGAAATCAGGGGATAGCAATGCGGTTGAATGCCTATGTGGCTCATGATGAAGAAAAAGCAAAAAGCGACCATGACTATAAAGAAAAATCAGATAATTTCCATGCCATTTTAAGAGATTTTGGATTTAAAGTGATTGTTAAAAAAGTCAAATGGTATTATGATGAAAATAATACACGATTTGGGAAAGCCAATGCAGATCTGGATATGGCAGTTGATTCACTTCTTCAATCAGACAGACTCGATTATGTCTTATTGGCAACTGGTGACGGAGATTTTTTACAAGTAGTTAAAGCTTTGCAAAATAAAGGATGTCGTGTTGAGGTACTTGCGTTTAATAATGTGTCTTCTGACTTAAAAAAAGAAGCAGATGTATTTACTTCAGGCTATCTGGTTCCTGATTTGCTCACCTCTGATAATGATATCACAAAACCATGGGGTACTGAAGGTAGTAGAGTTAGAGGTATTTGCTATAACTGGTTCGCTGACAAAGGGTATGGATTTATGAGATATCTGAAGAACATAAATGGAGGGCTATGGGTCACTGATACCCGAAAACTTGATTCTCCATATGAAACAGCTTTTGTACATGAATCTCAAATGTCAGAAATTATTGATATTCATACACTGCCAAACCGTGATTATATCTTTGAATTTACTGTTATAAAAAGAAACGACAAAGGCTATCAGGCAATTGACATTAAAAAGATACATCGTTACTAAAATTTGTAAATCATTTTTATGAAAATCTGTGTAATTACGGCAAATTATCCTCATTTGCACAATCCTGTCGAAGGTATTTTTATTAAAGAACAAGCCTATGCCCTCAGTCAGCAACATCAGGTTAATCTTTTTATTTTCAAAAATGAGAGCAAAAATAAAACATTAATTCCAAGAATTCATCTGACAAAAATGACAGATCTAAGCCTTAATATTCATCATTTAAATATATCAAAAACTTTACCAGTCTTTAATCAGCTAAGCTATCTGATTATCAGTTTGATTATTTTAATGAAAATTATGAGACATAATGCCTTTGATATATATCATTGTCATTATACTTATCCAGCAGGAGTCATTGGTTTTTTTATGAAATTGTTTTACAAAAAACCTTATGTGATTACTGAACATGCAGGTGTATTTGAATCTCATTTTCGTAGTTATATTCATAAAAAGCTCAGTTTATTAGCTTTTAAAAATGCTGATACAGTCATTTCTGTAAGCCATAAGGCAGCTTTCAAAATAAAAGACTTCTCACATAAAAAAATCATAGTAATCCATAACTTCTTTGACGAGACAGTGTTTCTACCAGATAAAAATCATATTCGAAAAACAAATCTTCATATTGGATTTGTAGGTAATTTTTACAATCATAACAAAGGACTTGATATACTCCTAACAGCTTTGAGTCGATGTCAGTTCAAATACAAAGTTCATATTGTTGGTGGAGGGATTTTCTTTAATCACTATATAAGTCTTGCCGGAGATTTAAGCATTATTGAAAACTGCCATTTTTATGGTTCTCAAAAACCAGAAGACTTACCTGCTTTTTATC
>JAGOCT010000097.1 GCA_017998585.1 Candidatus Cloacimonadota bacterium
AAAAAGCCTGTTCATAGAGAATGTTCTTCTCTTGTGAGCCCATTATTTTTATAGAAGCAATACCTGGTAGTAATGGTGTTCTTGAAAATTGGCTGATATCATGGGTATCCAGGTGATTTATGTGTATCTGAAATTCTTTTTTTTGAGTGTTTTGAGAAAATTGGCCGGTGATTTGACTATTGCCAAAATCAATTTGCATCATCTTTGCATAAAGAGACTCTGAATCTTGTTTGAAGGATACTTCATTTAGCTTAACGGGAATCTTGTTATAGCTAAAACCAGCATTGTGAATATGAGCAGATATCTCTCCATTATTCAGTTTGACAGATGAATGAAAATTCAGATGATGAAAAGTATAATCCTGACGGTTGATTGAACTCAACTTTTGATAATGAATCAGGCTGTTCTTTAATTGAATATCAGGCAGATTAACTGTAAAATTGCTTTGTTTTGTCTCTTTTTTTGCAGATTGTCTGATTGGTTTCAAAGCTTCAATGATATTCAGTGATGAATTCGGATTAGAGATAATATGTGTATATAGAGAATCAAAGTGTATCTGATTGATTGTAATCTGATTACTTCTTAAATTTTTAAAATGTGCAAACGGATGACCTGATTTTGTGTTATACTGAACTGAGAGACTTTTCAGATGTAGGATTTCCTGCTGCTGAAAATGGATACTCAAATGATGGAACGTAAACTTTTGGAAAATATTCCCGTTAAAATCTTTAAATCTTATTTCACCAGGAATACTACGGTTGTATTGTTTTAATGCAAATTTGATGATGTGTGTTTGAATTGTCTCTGAAAAATAGGTAGTTATTAAAAGAGAAAGAATAAGTAAGATAAAAGATAGTAGTATGATACCTGAGATTAACAGCTTTTTCTTCATTAGAAACTCTGACCAATCTGAATATAAAATTGCCAATTGTTTATGTTAACCGGTCGTGCAATATCAAATCGAATCGGACCAAGCTGAGAATAGTATCGAAGTCCGGTACCTGCTGATGTCAATAAATGATTCATGTCTGTATGCTGGTTCCAAACATTACCACTGTCAACAAAAAGTGCAAACTCAAAGTGATCAAAAAGTAAGATCCGATACTCGGCCGATAACTCCAGAAGTCTGTTTCCTCCTGTCTTTTCTTGATTCGTATTTAAAGGACTTATATGATTACGGCTCCACCCTCGGATAGAATTAGCTCCTCCTGCATAAAAACGTTCTTCAACCGGTACAACTTTGTCGCTGTCATAAGAAATCAAAAGCCCGTATTTTAGCCGAAAAGCCATAGAATTTGATTTACTTAAAGGAAAATAAAAACGGCTGTCATTAATACCTCGTAAGAAATGATATTTACTGCCAAAGCCCAATCCTGAATAGTTTAGATTAAGAGAACTATTTAAGCCATGTTGTTTTATAACATAATCACTCAGCCAGTAGAAATACAGAGAAGACTTATTATAGACAGATTTCAGATCATCACTTTCATATACTTCTGCTGCTAATAAATGGTTTTGTTCAAAAAGATAGTGCAACTGATATGAATTATGCATGTTAAGTTGTTGACTGACACCTATCATTAAGCCAATTCTATCTAATTTATAGAGATTTTCATGTTGTCTTAGCCAGAATGGATTTATCATACCGTATAAAGAATGTCTCAAAGGTAATGGTTCTCTTGTTTTTATACTCAAATTCCAGGGTTCCAAAGCGCTTCTCTTTGCATAAATTTGCAATTGTCTTGCATTTCCATAAAAGTTGACTTGACTGTATTCAATAAATGCCCTGAATTGATCTTCTAAACCATAGCCGATACCAGACTTAAACTGATGCTTCTTTTTTTCTGAAACTCTAAAAGAAAGATGGACCATGTTAGTTTTATCCTCTATCAGTTCTGTGGAGGTATTGATACTGTTGAAATGATTGAGTTGGCTGAGTTGTTGTTTGTACCAATTGATATATGCCGGATTATATAAAGTACTGTCTTTCAAAGGAATTTGTCTCATGACAATCTCTTTCTTCAGATCTGTTAAGCCGTAAATCTGTATATCTTCAATATATTGTTTCTCCCCTGTTTCAATATTAAAACTGATTTTTACCTGAGTGGAATCATGATTAATATCAAACGAGTGATTGACCTTGTATCTGAGGTAAGCATTCTCTGACAAGGTTTTTCCCAGATGGTTTTTTATCTGAATAAATTGTTCGTCTGAATAATCCGAATTTATCCACCTAACCGTCTTTTTTGCTAATTGACTTGAAACTTCCGGTTTATCATGACAATAAATATCGATTTGTGTTATTTTTATCCGTTCTTCTTCTTTGATAAACAAAACGAGCTGATAATCTTTTTTATGAGAAACTAAACGAGAAGATACTTTCACTTTTAAAAAACCATTTTTTTGATAACGGTTGATAATCGTTTTTTCTGTATTTTGAATATCTTCTAAGTAATATAGCGTTTTTTTTTGTTTAGAAATAAGAGGAATGTATCTTCTCATTTTTTCACTAAATGATTCTGTCTCTACAGGTAAATCCATTAAGAGTTTATTCCGACTGATATGCTTGTTTCCATAAATCTTAACAGATGAAATTTCAAGTGGGAAATCATTTGCCCAAAGACATAAAACAGGAATGAAACAAATAAAGAACAAATAGATTTTTTTCAATGAAGACTCCTTCTCTGATATTATATTCAAAAACAGGGTTTTTAGCAAAATAAAACAGCAGAAAAACCAATTTTCTCAAAATTGTTACAAAATGATGCTTAGATAATAACAGCAATCAATTGATAGATTTACTTCATAATTCGTTTACTATAGGGAAAAATTGAAAAATTAGAAAAAAATATTGACAGGATCGATAAAAAAAATAAAAATGGATTATTATATAGTAAAGTAGGTATTATGGGAAGAAGTTTTGTAATAGCAATAGATGGTCCGGCAGCATCGGGTAAGAGTACTACTGCAAAAATACTTGCTGAAGAGCTGGAATGTCTTTATATTGATACCGGTGCTATGTATCGTGCCTGTGCTTTATATGCTTTGGAACATGATGTAGATTTAGATGATTTTAATTCAGTAGAAACCATGCTGGATAAGATAAATATCCGGTTTGAAAATATAAAAGGTCAGAATTGCATATTTTTGAATAACCATGAGGTTACTGATAAAATCAGAACCCCTGAAATAACTCAAAAATCTTCCCGAATAGCGACAATCGCCTGTGTCAGAAGACGTATGGTCTTTTTACAGAGAAAGATGGCTGAAAATAATAACGTGGTTATGGATGGCCGTGATATTGGCACAGTCGTATTCCCTGATGCCGATTTCAAATTTTACTTAATTGCCAGCCTCGAAACCAGAGCAAAAAGACGCTTACTCGAACTTAAACAAAAAGGGATTGTTGCTGATCTTGATGAATTAACGGAAGAACTTGCCTGGAGAGATATCAATGATTCAACCCGTGATATTGCTCCTCTTACTAAAGCAGATGATGCCATCGAGGTCAATACCACCAATATGAGCATTGATGGTCAGGTGAAATTTATACTTAGAAGGATTAGCGACGAAATTGCGCAGTATTTATAAATTAACCGCAAAAACAGCTGAACTCTTAATGAGAGTTTTTTGGCATTATGAAATTGTCAATAAAGAAAGACTGGAAATGGTCAGAGGAAAGATTATTGCTTCAAATCATGTCTCTAATTTTGATCCTCCTTTTTTAGGAGCAATCATTCCATATGAAATCTATTTCCTGGCTAAAGCTGAACTTTTTAAGCATAAAATAATGGCAAAAATCCTGTTAACTTTAAATTGTATTCCGATTCGTCGGGGGCAAATGGATTTAAGTGCTATCAAAAAATGTATCAAAGTATTAAATCAGGGGTCTCCATTACTCATTTTCCCTCAAGGTACCCGAAACGGGAAGCATGCTAAAGCTGGAATTGGCATGATTGCTTCTGCTGTTAAAAAAGACATTGTACCAGTATTTGTTCAAAATTCAACTCAGCATTTCAAATGCTTTTTGGGTTTAAAGAGAGTAAGAATTATTATTGGAGAACCCATTGAATGGTCTTCCTATGATCATTTACAAGATAATAAAGAAAAATATCAACTGATTGCCAGTGATATTTTTCAAAAAATTAAAAATCTGGACCCTGATTATCAGGGGAATGAATAAATCCTTTATATAGTTTGTGAGAAAAGGACAATGATGAAAAAATTGTTCAGTGTATAAGGCGTTGTCGCACAGTGAGTTTTTATATATGAAACACAGCAACGCTAATTAATATGTGAAAGAGAAATATGAGTAAGATTCTAATCGCAAGAAATTCAGGGTTTTGTTTCGGCGTAAAGCGTGCCATTCGAATGGCCGAGGAGGCTGCAAGTCTTCATGAAAAAGTGAATACCTGGGGTCCAATTATTCACAATCCACAGATGGTTGAATCTCTGAGTAATCAGGGAGTATTTGAAATCAATGATTTATCAGAAGTTTCAGATGCCCCTGTTGTGATTCGTTCACATGGTATCCCTCTGGAAGAAATGATTGCATTAAAGGAAAAAGGAATTCCAGTGATTGATGCCACATGCCCTTATGTTGCTAAAGCGCATGATTATGCAAAACTAGCAGATGCTGAGGCTTATACTATCTTTATTTTAGGCAATCAGGATCACCCTGAGATCGTTGCCTTAAAATCTTACATTAAAAATGAGTATTTTATTGTAAATCAGGATTTTTCTCTTATTCCTCATAAGAGATTTGGTAAATGTGCGATTATTTGTCAAACCACCCAGAATACGGATAATCTGGAAAAATTAGTTTTTTATTTAATTGGAAAATGTAATGAATTAAGAGTATTTAATACAATATGCAATGCAACCAATGTCCGTCAGGATGCAAGTGTTGAACTGGCTAAAAAAGCAAATCTGATGATCGTCATTGGTGGGAAAAATAGCTCCAATACTAAAATGCTGGCTACTTTGTGTTCTGAATACACAAAGACTTTTCACATAGAAACTGCTTCTGAGTTAGATGAAAGCTGGTTTAATGATGATGATATGATTGGGCTAACAGCAGGTGCTTCTACTCCGGACTGGATCATTTTAGAAGTATATAACAGAATAAATAAAATTGTTGGGAAATCAGAACAAACCGCAGATAGTGTTGATGATATTCCCGGTTATAAGGAGGAAATTAATGAGTATTAACGATCAAAACGAACAAAAGGACTTAGTGACAAGTACAGGTAATGCAAACGAACCCAGCTCAATGGAGGAATTACTCGCTCAATCATTTAGCAGTATTGAACCAAATCAAATCGTTGAGGCAAAAGTTGTCAGTGTTACAGAAAGAGAAGTGCTTGTTGACATTGGTTATAAGTCCGAAGCACCTATTGCGATAAGTGAGTTTAATCATAAACTGCCTGAAAAAGGAGATATGGTTAAAGTCTATATTATCGCTTCAGAAGATAAATCTGGAAAACCTAGATTATCTAAAAAGCGTGCAGATTTTATCCTTAACCGGGAAAAACTGAAAGAAGTTTACGAAAATAACGAAACTATCCAGGGTGTTTTACGTCGTCGCGTTAAAGGTGGTATGATTGCTGATGTATTAGGTATTGAAGCATTTTTACCAGGCTCACAGATGGCACTGAAAAATGTGCCAAATCTTGATCAATTTATCAATAAAGAAGTTCAGTTGAAAATTATCAAGATTGATGAAGACAAGAAAAATATCATTGTCTCACGTAAAAAAGTCTTAGAAGAAGAAATGACTCAGAAAAAAGAATTCCTGAAAGACAAAATTCAACCGAATGCTGAGTTAGACGGTGAAGTCAAAAACATCACCGATTACGGCGCTTTTATTGACTTAGGTGGTATTGATGGTCTGCTTCACCTGACCGATATGTCATGGGGAAGAATCAATCACCCTTCTGAAATGCTGAATATCGGCAACAAAGTGAAAGTAAAAGTGATTGCTTTTGATGAAGAAAATCAAAAGATTTCTTTAGGTCTTAAACAACTTGTTCCTCATCCATGGGAAAATATTGAAACCAAGTATCCTGAAGGAACAAAAGTAAAAGGTAAAGTCGTTAATATTGAAAACTACGGCGCCTTCATTGAAATTGAACCAGGAGTAGAAGGTCTTGTTCATGTTTCTGAAATGTCATGGACTAAGAAAGTCAATAATCCAAAACAGTTCCTTAAAGAAGGTGAAGTGATTGAAGCTATCGTCTTAAAAGTTTCAAAAGATGATCACCGTATCTCTCTGGGTATGAAACAGATGCAGGCTAACCCATGGTTAACCATTGAAGAAAGATATCCTAGCGGAACACTCATCAAACGCAAAGTGAAAAACCTGACTGATTTTGGTGCTTTCGTAGAAATTGAAGAAGATATTGATGGTCTGATTCATATCTCTGATATCTCCTGGACAAAACGCATCTATCATCCAAAAGAAGTACTTAAAAAAGGACAGGAAGTAGAAGCAGTTGTGTTATCAATTGATAAATTGTTACACCGTGT
Source organism: Candidatus Cloacimonadota bacterium (assembly GCA_017998585.1). Next base: position 6,529 of record JAGOCT010000097.1, read on the forward strand.
GGCTTTAGGTATCAAACAGTTACATGC
>JAGOCT010000098.1 GCA_017998585.1 Candidatus Cloacimonadota bacterium
TACACCACTCATGGCGCAACTTTTACAACCTTCGAGTGACATCCTTTCCACCCATACGTCATTTGGAGTGCTGTTAACAACAATACCTGTTTCTTCGTCACAGGTTGACGGGATATGTTCATGATGGCTCATTTTGAGAAACTACCTTTTTTATGATACTGGTGGTTGATTTACCTTCAATAAAGGAAAGACTGATAACTTCCCCACCTCTGTTTTTTACAATATCAGATCCAACAATCTGGTCAATTGCCCAATCACCGCCTTTTACAAGTATATCTGGTTGAATTGCTGAAATGAGTTGATATGGTGTATCTTCTTTAAATACAACTACATAATCAACAGATTCTAAGCCTGAGAGTACGATAGCTCTATCTAATTCATTGTTAATTGGACGGCTTTCTCCTTTTAGTCTTTTTACAGACTGGTCACTGTTTAAGCCTAAAATTAACATATCACCACAGGATTTTGCTTCTTCAAGATACAAGACATGACCGGAATGAAGAATATCAAAACAGCCATTGGTAAATACGATTTTTTTATCTTTCTCTGCGTTTCTGATTTGTTTTAGCGCTTCAAGGCTTTTAATCTTGTCTTTACAAGTCATTTTCTGTTTTCTCTTTAATCATTTCATTATATTCGACTGATAGTTCTATATCTTTTTGAGTTACAGGCGCAATTCCCATTTTGCCACATACGGCACCAGCAGCATGATTTGCAATAATGGCAGACTCTTCAATACTACATCCGCAGGCGATACATATCGTTAAGACACTTATCATGGTATCTCCTGCACCTGATACATCAAAGACTTCGCGGGCAAATGTTGGAATGATAAATTCTTCCATTTGTCTGTTGAAAATAATTAATCCTTTTTCTCCACGGGTAATTATCAGATACTCTGGATTAATGCGATGAAAAATCTCCTTTGCTGCTGCTCTTAACTCTGCATCATTCTGAATTTCAATTCCTAGATTTTTCTGTAACTCTAAAAAATTAGGTTTAAAGACCTTAACTCCTCTGTAACTGAAAAAATTCTTAAATTTTGGATCAACAGTAACAGGAATCTGATGTTCATTTGCCATCTTAATAGTTTCAGTAATGATACGATCTGATAACAATCCTTTATTATAATCTTCCAGGATAACTGCTGAATAATTTTTTATATTTTCCTTTATTTTTTTTAAAAGTATATCTTCTATATAGCTGGAAATGAAATGTCTTTTTTCAAAATCACAACGGGTTACCTGTTGATGACCGGCCATTATTCTGCTTTTTAAGGTCGTTGGTCTTTCAGGATCTGGAACAACAAATTTGCCTGAGACATGAATTAAATCAAGCAATCGGTTTAATTCTTCTGCATACTTATCATTTCCGCAAATACCGTATACATCAGCACTTACATTCAATGATGTGATATTGGATATTACATTGGCAGCTCCGCCTAAACGATATTCTTCTCTTTTGATATCTACAACCGGAACTGGTGCTTCTGCAGAAATCCGGTCAACACTTCCCCATAAGTAATGGTCTATCATCAAATCGCCTATAACAGCTATTTTCTGTTCTTTAAACTTCTCAAACAGTTTTTTTAATTCCATGGACAAACCTTTCTATTTGTCGTACCGCAAGCTGGGTTTAGGACAAGCAACCTGCTTGTTATATCTATTTTCGCTAGCTGGCAGCTTTCGCTACAAATCTATTTCACAATCTGCTTACGCTACAACACAATATTTCAAATTAAATTGGATATTTTCCATCAAAACAAGCATAACAGTAATTATCCGGTTTACTGACAGATTTTCTCAGTCTGTCAATTTCAATATGTTTGAGAGATTGAATATTTAAATAATCACAAATTTCCTGGCTGGTCTTGACATTAGCAATCAATTCTTCCTTAGTAGGTGTGTCAATACCATAATAACAAGGGAATTTAACTTGAGGTGAGCCTATTCTCAGATGCACTTCTTTAGCGCCTGCATCAATGATCAGTTTAATTATTGAACGAATAGTTGTTCCTCTGACAATGGAATCATCTATTAAAACAACCACTTTATCTTTGAATAAGTGAGCTAATGTGTTAAATTTTTGTCTTGCTGATTCATCTCTGATTTTCTGTTCTGGTTTGATAAATGTTCTGCCAACATAGTGATTACGAATCAGTCCATAAGTAACCGGCATTTTTTTAAAATTGGCATATCCATGTGCGATAAAATTAGATGAATCTGGTACAGGAACTATTAAATCGGGATGAATATCATCATCTGCTTTGGCAAGCAATTCGCCAATTCTTTGTCTGACCTGATACACATCTTCATTAAAATCAAAACTGTCAGGTCTGGAAAAGTAGATATGTTCAAAAATACAATGACGATTAGTCTCCGTATTTCTGTATTCTTTTAAATCGTGTTCTATATGTTTGATACCACGTTCATTGACGATAATAATTTCTCCTGGATTGACATTCTCAACATATCTTGCATCCAGAATATCAAGCGCACAGGTTTCAGAAGCAACAGCGATTGTACTGTCTTCCAGTTTTCCCCAGGACATCGGTCTGAAGCCATATGGATCTCTAAACATATAAAGTTCATTACGAGTCATTAAAACGGTTGAAAATGCCCCTTTTACTTCTTTCATAAAACTTTCTATAGCCGATACAATTTCTTTTCCTTCTTTTTCGACTAAATAAACGATATATTTTAAAATTAGTTCTCCGTCATTACTACTGTTAAACCAAACCCCTTTAGCTTCCAGAGAACGTCTGATATCAAAATAATTCACAATATCACCATTACTGGCTAAGGCATAAGTTGGTCCTCCAAGTAATTCTACAACATGAGGTTGTGAATTAAATGCAGTAGATGAACCTCTGGTAGGATATCTGACATGTCCTACGGCTATATGACCAGGTAATTCTTCTAATTGCTCCGGACTAAATACTTCTTTAACAAGACCCATTTTCTTGACAAGTCGGATTGTTTTAGAGTCACTGACAGCCATTCCACAGCTTTCCTGACCTCTGTGCTGCTCTGCAAAAAGCCCTTTTGCAGCCAATTCGGCTGCATTATTATGATTAAATATTCCAACGATTCCGCACATTATATATACTCCTTATCAAATTGTAATAATCGAACAAGTTGAAAAATAATAGCCAACCTGTTTGCTAATTTTTGTATAATTTTAATGAACAATTGACCCATTTACTTTTTTTTAAAACTGATTTTATTTTCATTACCCTGTATCAAGCGTTTAATATTGGGTATATGTTTCACAATAATGAAGCTGACTATAATCAGTATAAATACAAAATGAGTGAGTTCTCTCTCTATTGTCAAATCGCTTGACAAATAAAGACGTAATGATTGTAAAATGAATAATATCAAAGCGGCAAGAATTGAAGATAATGAAACATACTTTGTCAATATCAAAACTATAATAAAGACAAACAGCGCTGCATAAAAATTCAAAGGAAATAATGCTGCGCAAACACCTGCTGCAGTTGCGACACCTTTTCCTCCTTTAAATCCAAGAAAACAAGTAAAAATATGTCCAATTACTGCAAAAAGTCCTGCAAGAACTATCTGCCATTCACTTTGTAAAAGCATACGTGCAAGCATTACAGCAAACACGCCTTTTAAAATATCAATTATCATGACAGTAATCCCGATTTTAGTGCCTAATACCCGCAAAGCATTGGTAGCTCCAACATTGCCAGAACCATGTTGCCGAATATCAATTTTTTTTAATACTTTACCTGCAATATAAGCAGTGGGTAAAGAACCGGCTAAATAAGAGGCAATCATAACCGCACTAATAGATAATATGAGGAGTATCATCCGTTTTACCTCTGAGTATTAATTTTATAGTTGCACCTTCAAATTTAAAGGCTTCCCTAATTTTGTTACGAATAAATCGGCGATAATGAGTTGGTATTAGTTCCGGATGATTCGTAAAGAATATAAATGTAGGCGGATTGGTTGCCTGCTGAGTTACATAATAAACCTTAATATGCTTACCCGAAGGATGAGATGGTGGATTGGTCTGAATCACTTTTTCCATAAAATCATTTAATTGAGAAGTAGGTATTCGACGATTACTTTCATCCCATACTCTGAGTATCATTTCGGGTATTTTATGGACTCGTTGTCCCGTAAGCGCTGATATTGACATAATCGGAGCATATTCCAAAAATGGAAAATCATGTTTTACTTTTTGTGTGAATTCTTTAAACGTATTGGTCTCTTTATCTGTAATTAAATCCCATTTATTTAGTAAAATCATAATATTTTTAAAATGACGCTGAGCATAGGCTGCGATTTTCTGATCCTGATCTGAAAAAGATTCAAACGAATCAAGCATTAGAATAATGATATCTGCACGGTCAATACTGTCTATCGTCCGCATTGATGAAAAATAATCTACCCCATATTTAATCTTGTTCTTTTTACGTAATCCTGCTGTATCAATAAAGGTGATTCGTTTATCCTGATAATCCATATGTAAATCGACTGAATCCCGTGTTGTCCCTGGAATATCGGTTACTATTACTGAATTATCTCCAAACAGTTTATTCATCAGAGATGATTTACCAACATTAGGACGACCTACTACAGCTACTCTGATATTTTCTTTATCGTCCGGCACATTTTCTTCTTCAAAAACAGGCAGTAATGGAACCAGTTCATCCAGAAAATTACCTGAATTACGACCTGACGTTGCTGCTATTCCGATTGGCTCGCCAAAACCAAGATTGTAAAATTCAAACAAGTCCAGCTCGTCCTTCTCATTATCTACCTTGTTTACGACCAACAGCACTTTTTCACGGTGTGCAGATAAAATCTTTGAAATTTGCTGATCATAATCAGTAATGCCTGTTTTTACATCTGTCAGAAAAACTATCACATCGGATTGCTCAATCGCTATTTTGGCTTGTAGTTGGATATTTTTATCCATAGGTAAATCAGAATCAGGTATTATCCCACCTGTATCTACAACGATAAAACTACGGTCATTCCATTCTACAATTTCATATTTTCTGTCACGGGTGATCCCTTCTTCAAAATCAACAATGGCCGAACGTTTACGACACAATCTGTTGAACAAAGTGGATTTACCTACATTGGGTCTGCCAACTATGGCAACTATCGGTTTTTTTTTATCAATCATTTTTCTACTTTCTATCCTTTTTGTGTCATTTTATTGATTTCACCAATTTGTCAAATGAATAATGAATTTATAAAATTTCATTTGTTCAATTACGAATTATTCATGAAATTGAGGAACAATTGTACCTCAATATTCTTGATGGACCATAATGAAATATAAAAAGAATAGTCATTTTTCTCTATGTGGCATCATGGTGGAGCTTCTCTCCAATGATGTGATTATTTATTTTTTTAAATAAAAATCATGTAATAAATCAGAACTGATGATCTCTTTTGCTGATAAAAAAGCAAATTCTAATCATTTTTTTATTGACAATTATGAAAAAAAAGCTTACAATTCAAAATGGAGGTATAAATGAAGAAGCTAATCATTTTATTATTAATCGGTTTGATTCAATCAAATGTATTTGCCTTTTCTGAAAAGAGAATTATAAAAGTTGGAATTGATTATCATTTTCCTCCCTTTGAGTTTACTGACAATCAGGGTAAAATCACAGGTTTTAATCCTGAATTGCTATATCTTATGGAAAAATACAGCAATCTGAAATTCGAAATTATCGCAGGGGAATGGACAGATATTCGACAAAAGTTTGATAAGCATGAAATTGATATGCTAGCTGGCATGTTTTACTCTATTGAAAGGGAGAAACTTTATAATTTTTCATTACCTCACAATCACATTTATTTCAGTATGTTTTACAGAAAAGAGCATGCCTTCAGTAAAGACATGGAATTGAATGACAGACGTATCCTGGTTCAGTCTGGTGATTACATGCATGAATATTTTAAAGAAAATCTTCCAAATGTTGAAATTGTACCTGTTTCTGATGCAGAAACAATGATAACTCTCTTATCTAAAGATATGAGTTTTGATGGGGCTGCCCTTGCAAAAATGACAGCCATGTATATCATGCATACAAAGCATATTGATAATATTGAATTTGAAGTGAAGCCAATTGATTACAAGAAATATTGCTTTGTAACTCACAAAAACAATTTAACACTTTTAACAGCATTAAATGAAGGCTTGTTTGCAATTCATAACAATGGAGAATATAAACAATTGTATGACAAATGGTTCAATGTCTATTTGAAAGAGAGCAAAATAAAAATCAATGCTTTGTTTTGGTTGATTTTACCAGTCATCTTGTTAATCTTTTTTATCCTTGTAAAAAATCAAAAACTTAGTCGTCTGATTCAATTAAAAAACAGAATGCTAGATAACTTAACAGCAAAAGAAATCAAGACTCAAAAAGCCCTCGAAGATTCAGAAATAAAATTAAACCAAATTTATACGTTAATGGAAGAAGGCGTTTGGGAATGGGATGTAAAATCACATAATATCAATATAATCAGTAAAAACCAATTTT
>JAGOCT010000099.1 GCA_017998585.1 Candidatus Cloacimonadota bacterium
GGTCTTATTCCTTAAATAATCAGATACATTATCAAAAAGTAGTGATGGAACTGAAAGTCATCAATGAGAGATACAGCTTCGAAAAAGTCCGTCAGGAAGCCTTGATTCAAACTGCAGAATATGCCAGAATATGCGGTTCTGATGAAGCCCATATCCTTATCTTTGATCGAAACAATACCCAAAAATGGTCAGCAACCGAACCCAATGAGCTAACAGAATACGATGGGGTTAAGTTGGAAATATGGAAGTTTAGCGATAATTGGTCTAAAACTGAAAGAAAAAGAAGATAACTTCCAACGACTCACGATAACTTATGACACTGATAATGCTGAAGGAAACAGAAGAACAATAGTTTAGACAATAAGAAATAATCTTTTCTCTCTTCATATTCTTACTGATACTTCTGTGTCTTTCTGTAATTTCAGTGGTCGTAAATCGTTTTATAATAGTCAGGAAGACAGAATTACGTTTTTTCCCCGGGTAATATATATAGAGGTTCTACAATAATGCCACCCTTTCAGTGTTATTATTGGTTATACCTTATCCGTGTAAATCCGTCCTATCCGTGGTTAACTAATTCTTTTTCCGTGTATTTTAGTGCCTTCCGTGGTTAAATATTTTTATTTTCTCTCGGGACACAGGTTGTCCAAACACCATGTTATAATATCTCTGATAAAAATGAATATTGGAGGATAAGATGTCAGACAACGAAAAAAATCAAAACCACCTGTTTGGTTCAGTTGGACAAATGCAAACACCTAATGAGAAGTCAGAAAAACAAGCATCAGGGGTGTCATCATTTTTGAAAAACATGGATAACATTACTAAACAGGTGAATGACTGCGTGAGTAAGAACCTGCAGACTGATAATGAAGAAAAGAAAAAAGAAGAAGAAGTCAGAAAACAAGTTGAAAAAGAAAATCTGAGTTTCTTTGTCCCATTTACTGAGATAAACAAAAGAACTGGGACGCTATTTTATCCTTTTTCAGATATTGACAAAAAAGATTATCAACAAGGCTTTTTAGACAAAGTGCATCAGTCACTCAAACTAATTGATGATATTAGTAAAGAAAATGATTTCACATTAATCAAGCGCTATCAGATCAATAACGATTTGGCACCTATCAAAGAAAAGTATATCGAAAAACTAAGCCGGTCAGGGATTCCATCCGGTACGACTTACTACAAATGCAGAGATTTTGATACCGATGACGATGATGCAGTTGAAGAATATGTAGATGAGCTCAATGAATATTTCGATGATCAGATTGAATGTCTGAAAGATGAACTGGAAGCCTTGTATAATCAGTACATGGGAGAATATCTAAAACCAGAAAATTATAAAACTGAGAGTGTTATGATTATCGTACAGAATCTGGTTGAAAAACTCAATACAATCTGGGGGGATCAGATTTTTACAGTCTCTGAAAAAGAATATGAACCCGATATGAAATCCGTTATGAATATCTATGGTATTTCTGTCTTGTTATTACCACATACCGAATTTAATGAATACGAAAACTTTTTTAACCGTTGGTTTTCTAAAACGACACTTCCTGAAAGCCAAATTAGGGAGTTCTGCTCCGGAGGCAGAAAAACAGTTAAAGATATTATCGAGACAACCAGAGACCGATTTATCAGTGAAATTCATAATAGTCTCTTCCCTATTGAACTATATCTAAAGACTTATTCAGTAAAAATAGCTGAGATGTGCATGAAAGATAAACAAGGTGATTAATAAAGCAGTGTTCAAATATCTATGTGAGTTGTTCATAATAATGGGACTTAATACTCAATTAAGCATATCCCCTATATCAGAACAACAGATTTATCATCAGATGTCAAAAGGACAAACAGGAGAGAAAACCATGAATAAAAAAATAATCAGAGTCCCGGAAGAGATTCCCAAAATTGATTTGAAAGAATGGTACGATATACTGAAAAATCCAAAAAAACATATTCAGAAAACAAAGAGTATGTTAAAAATTCCAGAAAACTGCCAAATTCTTAAAGGCGATATACTGGGTGTTACCATCGACAATAAAGTCAGTTTAGGAATATATACCGAACAAAATCAAATCATCTTCTTTAGACTGGGAGACGATCGAAAATGTAAAGACAATATTCTCATTCATTCGTCACTTCATGAATTCCTTAAAGGTCAGAGAGATTTTTTTGTATTGGATACCAAATTACTTCTGGAAGAGGCCAAAAATCCATATTTATTCAATAAGTTTCTCTTCAAAGAATTACAACTTGGTGAAAAATTCAGATATCTCACCATCTATTCACCAGAAGAGACAATTTTTCGTGCAAAATCAAAAATAGGTATTGACATTTTGCAATTATCTGTTCAAAATTGTAATCATATCGCTTTTTGGTCAAAAACCGGCGGTAATTATAGTGTGGAATGTTTAAGTATTGCGTATCAAATCTATCAACGATTGTAAGATGTTTTGCTATAATGGTCTTGAACCTAAAATGTTTGGAGGAAGAGGTGTATGCTTTCACAGCGCTGACTCACCGTGTTATCTACATGTCATTCCTCCTGAATTCTTTTTCAGAGTAGCAAGCTAGTAGCTTACTCTACGATAATTGTACAAGAAAGGAAAGTATCATGTCAGAAAAAACAGATGAACTAAAAAGTGAACTGGAAGATTTAAAAGAACAAGCTGAAAAACTTATCAGCCGATTAAACGACCTTTATTCTGATTATGAAGAAATCAGAGATGCTGAAGACGAAATTGACAACGATGACATTGAAGAAAAGATTGAAAAAATCGAAGAAACCATTGAAATTATTAAAGATGAACAAACCAGAGAACTGCTTCAAAAACAAATTGATGAATTACGATTATCATTATCCGGCACTGAGTTTCTGCAAATAGAAATTGAAGAGATTGAAACATTGTTTGATGAAATTCGTGATATACTGGGTCAAACAGAGTTTTAAAGGCAGATAGATGTTGAATGTTTACTTTCCTGAAAGCAGAGCCAGAGAAAACAAACTTATCATTCAGGATTCTGATGATAATTTCAGGCAAGCTTTACACAGATCTGTCATCGAATTAAGAGATAATACCCGCCCGAATGATCACAAATTCCGTTCTCTGCCCGGCAATAGCCTGTGGATTTCAGATATTGCCGGCAGAAAAGGCGGGCGTCTCCTGTATTTTAAAAAGAATAACCAGCTTATTATCTGGGGTCTGGGGCCTGATCATAACATTGAAGACGAAGCAGAGCGTTATTTTAACAGCAAAGAGAAAGAAAATCAGGTTATCAATGGGGCATTATGTGATGTAACCGCAGATTTTTTAAACAAACAGGAACTAAATGAGATTCAAAACAAAACCAGAATCTTCGCAGGAAATCTGAGTGATAATTTTCTTAAAGAAAAGCTCTTGATATCAGATTACCAGATTTCTGAAATACGAAAATGCAATGAAATGTCTCTGTGGAATTTGAATACAATCGATGCCGTTTGTCGATATAAACTCTGGCAATATCATAAACTGCCGGAAAATATCCTCTTATCTGCAGGCAATGAAGATCATCTCTTTGGATTTATCCATGGTACAAATGAAAAGCTGATGATTCATCTTGATGAATATCAGGATGAGATTATTAAGCAGACTGCCGAAAGATCTTATTTATTAAAAGGTGAAACAGGCTCAGGTAAAACGACGATCCTAATTTATAAAGCGATCTACTATGCTCAGGCACATCCGGATAAAGAATGTATCCTTTTTACTTTCAATCTGGCACTGGCGAATATGATTAAGGAAGCAATTGAAGAGCTGAACGGTATTCTGGTTAAAAACCTGAATATTTATGGGTTGTTTGATTGGGTTGAATCCTTATCTGATTGCTATCTGGATCATAATCAGATGATTGAAAAGGATAAAAGTATCAACCGATATGCTATATTTGATTCTTTATATGATCAGAAAACAATAAAAATACTCAAATTAAAAGATCCTGGTAAGATAAGTTTCTTTCTGAAAAAAGAAATCGATGAAGTGATCATGGAATATGGTTTGCAAAACAGTAAAGACTATCTCAATCACAAACGACATGGCAGAGACAGAAGACTGGGCAAAAATCAGCGACTGGCAATTTGGGATATCTATGAAAAATACCTGGATCTGCTTAGTGAAAAAAAATGGACGACCTATCCGCTGATGATGTTATCGATGTTACAGGTGATCCAAAAGCCGGATTTTGAGTTCAAAATGGATGCTCTCTTTGTCGATGAAATTCAGGATATGACGCCTGTTAGTATCAAAATCATTTCGGCTTTACGCAAAGATAATGATGCCCTCTGTATTCTTGCAGGCGACTTTAAACAATCGATTTACCGAAAATCCTTCAGATGGGATGATGTCAAGCTCCCTTTTCATGGGGCGAATGTGCTAACACTTAAAAAAAATTACCGGAATACGGTGCAAATACTGGACGAAGCTTATCGTTTAACCCAACATTTTAAGATAAGGTGGGTTCAACCTATCAGCTGTGGAAGAAATGGGAAACCAGTTGAACAAATCGTCTATCAGCCTGAAAACAAGATTTCCAAGATTTGCAGTTTGATTCAATTTGCTGTAACAGATCAGAAAATTGAATATTCTGATATTGCAGTCTTCGGTGCTTCGTCCAAAATTGAGAATATCGTGGAACTCCTTGTAAAAGAGGATATTCCGGCTGTTTTAATCAGAAATCAGGATAATCATTATCAGAAGAATGCGGTAAAAGTATCAACCCTGCATTCTGCCAAAGGGCTGGAGTTCAGAATGGTCATTCTGATTGACATCGAAACTGAATTGATGAATTTCAGATGCGATGATGAAAAACTCAAGGAAAATATCGCTGTCAAATTGCTTTATGTAGGTATGACCAGAGCTTACGATTGTCTATTTTTCATGCTAAAAGAGAATCAATATCCTCAAAGCAAACTGGAACAATTCTTGTATAAAATAAAACAGTAACACATGCTACCAGCTTGTGGAGAAGTAACACAAGCTACCAGCTTGTGGAGAAGTAACACATGCTACCAGCTTGTGGAGAAGTAACACATGCTACCAGCTTGTGGAAAGTAACACAAGCTACCAGCTTGTGGAGAATATTTAACAAGCAGGTTGCTTGCCCTACGAGCAGAGAACTGACAAGCAGCTTGCTTGTCCAAATAATCTGGTTTATCTAGATCAACGAAGGATAATTGATTTCACATTAAAAAGGAGGATCTTATGTGCGGACAATTTGCTTTATTTTCCAATATTCAGGCAATTATTGATTACTATCATTTTTTAAAACAGTTTGAAAAGGAATTCAGCCCTGAAGCTTTACATGAGTTTTTAAAAACTAAAAAAGAAAAAACGCCCTACAATCAATATCGCTTTCCAACAGAGAAAATTACCCCTGGAATGTATGTGCCAGTGTGTTTCAAAGAAAATAATCATTATCAGATTGACTGGATGAGATGGGGATTAGTACCTTCATGGTCTAAAGATGAAAGTTTTGCCATGAAACTAATCAATGCCCGACGGGAAACGATCAGTGAAAAACCATCCTTCAGAAATGCATGGAAATCCAGACGATGTTTGATTCCATGTAATTATTTCTATGAATGGAATCAGCAAAAACAGAAATTTGAGATAAGGCTAAAGAATCATGAGATATTTTCTTTGGCGGGTATATGGGAAAGTAGGGAAAGAGATGATTTTGTATTAAATACCTTTAGTATAATCACCCAGGAAGCAAATAATGAAATGAAAATGATTCATGACAGGATGCCTGTCATAATAAAAGAATCAGAATTCAGTAATTGGCTGGACTGTAAAATATCTGATTTTTATGAAATCAATTCAATTTCTGATCAACAATTGATGATTCAGGCTGTTTGAGCGAACCTTTCATTTTAAGAAAAAGGCTTTAAATCAGAACGAAATTGAAATATTTTGTAAAGATTAGAAATTATTCTTGACAATTACTTGTATTATGCTATATTTTAATTTGAAGACTTAATATGGGGGTTTTAACTTGAATCAGATGATAAAGGTTTTGGTTGTAGATGACACAGTGATTTACAGAAAGATTTTAAAAGATGTTGTTTCGGAGATTGATAATACTGAAGTCATTGGTACCGCACCAAACGGAGATCTGGCTTTGAGAAAGATGGAAGTGGATAAACCGGATCTGGTTTTACTTGATGTAGAAATGCCGGTCAAAGATGGATTGGAAACCTTAGTTGAAATAAAGGCTAAGTATCCTGAAATTGGCGTCATAATGGTTTCAGGCATCAATGAAAGACAAGCATCCATTACAATGGAAGCGCTTCAAAAAGGGGCTATTGATTTCGTTCCGAAACCAATAGGCAATAATATCGAAGCTAATATTCAGTCCTTAAAAAACAGTTTGATTCCAATCATTTCACTTTTTCAGACTAAAAAAGCCATTTCAGGAGCAAAATCAGGAAGATCAACAGAAAGTAGTA
>JAGOCT010000100.1 GCA_017998585.1 Candidatus Cloacimonadota bacterium
ATTAAGATTATTATGAGCTGACCATTTTAAAAAGGCATTGATAAAACCGTCCAGATCTCCATCCATCACCGGAGCCGTATTACCTGTTTCATAGTTTGTTCTGTGATCTTTTACCATCTGGTATGGGGCAAACACATAAGAGCGGATTTGATTTCCCCATCCAATTTCAGTTTTTGCGGATTCTGTCTTTTGTCTTTCTTTTTCTCGTTCCTGTTCATATAACTGATAGAGTCTTGATTTCAGCATTTGCATTGCTTTTTCTCTATTTTGAATCTGAGAACGTTCATTTTGACACTGAACTATAATATTGGTTGGAATATGTGTAATTCTAACCGCAGAGTCAGTTGTATTGACATGTTGTCCGCCTGCACCGCTGGCTCTGTATGTATCAATTTTTAAATCAGATTGATTGATCTCAACTTCTATATCATCATCAATCATCGGGTAAACATATATCGAGGTAAATGAGGTCTGTCGTTTCCCTTGAGCATTAAATGGGGAGATTCGAACAAGCCTGTGGACACCGGCTTCACATTTTAAATATCCATAAGCATAATCTCCGGTTACTTCAATAGTTGCACTTTTAATACCTGCTTCATCGCCTGGTTGTAAATCAATAATTTTAAAACCATAGCCTGAGCGTTCTGCCCAACGGCTAAACATTCTTAACAGCATTTCTGCCCAATCCTGAGACTCAGTTCCGCCAGCACCCGGATGAATAGTTAAAATCGCATCATTATGATCATATTTTCCATTGAGTAAAAATTGAATTTCTATTTTATCTACAAAATCATTGTGATTATTTAAATATTCTGTTGCTTCTGCAAACAGCTCATCATTCCAGTCTTCCTGAAGTATCATGATAAAAGTATTAAGTTCATCGGTTATTTCTGAAAGTTTTTTATCCTTATCTATTTCATTTTTTAATCTTGCAACTTCCTTTGATACTTTTTTTGCATGATTCTGATTATTCCAGAAATCTGCTTCATGCATCTGTTTTTCAAGCAGATCCAGCTCTTTGACTAATTTTTCTTTGTCAAAGAAACCTCCGTAAATCAATTATCTTATTATTCATTGTATCTGATGCTTTTATCAAATCTTGAAAGTCCATTTATTCTCCTGTTTTTACTGTTGTCTGATATATTTTTAAAATTTCCATGGTAAAAGATAGTCTTTTACTTCTTCATTAAAATAACGATCTGTCATGGTTGCAATAAAATCTCTAACCTTTTCAGCATCCTTATATTTTTCAAGATATTCAACCCGTTTATGCGAAAGAAAATGCTTGAAAATGCTGGAATTGGTTTGGTTTTGCTGAATATCTTCCATATATTTTTCAAATAGAATCTGCATACTTCGATTGACAATTTTGTTTGCTTTTTTGACATTTTCATTGGTGTAAATTCTCTCATAATTGAAGCGTTTTAACCGAAGTAAATAATGAGATGTCTCATCATCAAAACAGATATAAGGTTTTTCAAAACTGTTTAAAATGACACTCTTAACTAAGTTATCTATAATTTTACTATTTGTATTTCCTAGATGTTGTACACATTCTATGGGTAACTCATCTCTTTTTAATATATTAAGTCTGATGGCATCTTCAATATCCTGCCCGATATAAGCGATGGTATCGGTAATCCTGACAACACATCCTTCAATAGTAGCAGGCATCATCTGGGCAGCTTTCCCATTCTTCTTATCTTGAATATAAACATCTATATCTGACTGGCTTTTATGAGTCTTTGGTTGTAATATCGTATTATGAACTTCACCGTCATGAGAAATAATACCATCTCTGACCTGAAAAGTCAGATTAAGTCCAATGCCTTTTCTGGATATATTATCTACAATATGCAAACTTTCAATATTATGATGAAACTGACCTATGCCGTGTGCTTCACATAACTTACTGAGAGCTCGTTCGCCATCATGCCCAAAAGGTGAATGACCAAGATCATGGCCAAGAGCAATCGCCTCAGTCAATTCTAAATTCAAGCCAAGTGCTTTACTGATAGTTCTTGAAATTTGAGACACATAGGTAGTATGCAAGCTTCTGTTAGTCATTTCTTCATCAATCAGATTTGAAAAAGAGAAGACCTGAGTTTTGCCATGATATCTTCTGTACGCACCACTATACAAAATACGGTCACGATCTAATGCAAATGATGATCTGAGATGTTGCCTTTTTTCTTCTCTGTCTCGCCATGAATTTTCGTCTTTACAAGCATATTCAGACAAATTATAACGAACAGCATTGATTTTTTCATAAATTTCTTTTAAACGTTTTTCATCAATCATACGACCTTCTTTTTGTAATACAAAAATTGAGGTAAATAACCTTCTCTGGCTTTTAAATCATCAAAATAAGTTGTAAAATGATCTTCAGGAAAGATAAAACGACTTACATCATCAAATAGAGCCACATAATCCTGACGTTCTTTAAAATGCCTGATTATCCATTCTGCATAACCAGGATGATCAGTTGAAATCTTTAGAATTCCATTTTCTTTAAGTAACCATGAAAGACAGTCAATAAAACGATGTTGGATCAATCTGCGATCAAAATGCTTTCTTTTAGGCCATGGATCTGGATGAAAAATAATAATTTCATCAACAGAACCTGCAGAAATCCATTGATTGATCTTCTCATCAACAAATAAATTCAATAATCTGACATTCTTGTTCTTTTGAATATCCAGTTTTTTCACAGTTGTAATAATTCTTTTAGACTTGATTTCGATTCCAATAAAATTGATAAAATGATGAAAAAAAGATTGCATCTGTATCAATTCACCCTTTCCACTACCTATTTCCAAATGGACAGGATGATTATTCTGGAATATTTTTTGAAAATCCATCATCTCATTTTCTTTTTTTTCGATTACAAAATAGTTTAATTTATCTTCTAAATTCATAATTTTCCCTTTAACGTCCCAATTTCTGCATATATATAATTATGTCAATCATTTTTACATTATCCTGTTGGAACTGTTATCTGATCCATGAATCTATAAAATCAAAAAAAAACAGATATTTTTCTTGACTAAATTGAATGACCTTGATATTTTTTGTCTCATCAACAAAATTCATCAAATAAATAAAAAAAAGGAGTGAATATGAGTAAAAACAACTATCAGTTTCAGGCATCACACTTAGTACTTGGATTTCAGCATGTTTTAGCGATGTTTGGTGCTACTGTTCTGGTTCCTTTCCTGACAGGACTTGATCCATCTCTGGCTATTTTATGTGCAGGTATTGGTACTTTGATTTTTCATTTCTGTTCAGGCTGGAAAGTACCCGTTTTTTTAGGGTCCAGTTTTGCATTTATTGGCGCAATCAGTCTAACGTTAAAAGAGCAAGGATTACCCGCAGTCAAATCAGGTATTATCATTGCCGGAGTTGTTTATATCATCATGGCATTGATAGTTAAGGTTTTTGGAGTGGATAGAGTGAGGTCTTTTTTCCCACCAATTGTTACCGGTCCGATTATTATGGTCATTGGTTTACGTCTTTCTCCTGTAGCACTTAACATGATAGGTTATGACAAAGCATTAGGTGTCTTTAATCAAAATGCCTTAATC
The DNA here is from genome assembly GCA_017998585.1 of Candidatus Cloacimonadota bacterium. Next base: position 3,585 of record JAGOCT010000100.1, read on the forward strand.
GTTGCTCTTAGCGTTGTATTAACTATGATAATTGTTTCCATTTTTACTAAAGGATTTTTTAAATTAGTCCCCATCCTTATCTCTGTTATTGTTGGATATATTGTTTCTATTTTTTTTCATATGGTTGATTTTACATTAATACAACAAGCCAATTGGTTTGGTTTAACAGCGAATGCAATAGACAATCTAAAGATTATGCCTAACTGGAGCTGGTCAGGTATCATTGCGATTGCACCAATAGCTCTGGTCGTTTTTATTGAACATGTTGGAGACATTACAACAAATGGTGCAGTTGTAGGAAAAGATTTCTTTAAAGATCCCGGTATCCACAGAACACTTCTGGGCGATGGTCTGGCAACTGCTATAGCTGGTTTTCTTGGCGGACCAGCCAACACAACCTATAGCGAAAACACAGGCGTTTTAGCAGTTACAAAAGTTTACAATCCAGGTATTTTGCGTATAGCTGCGATTTATGCTATTTTGATTAGCTTTATTGGTAAATTTGGTGCACTGATTCAAACAATTCCAGTACCTGTCATGGGTGGAATTTCTTTAATTTTATTTGGTATGATTGCATCTATTGGCATGAGAACCATGATTGAAGCAAAGTTAGACTTTGCTCATAGCCGTAATTTGATCATTTCTGCACTTATTTTAGTGAGTGGAATTGCAATAGATAACGTCATGATTGCTCCATCTCTTTCTGTGTCTGGATTAACTATTGCAGCTTTAATTGGTATTGTTTTAAATAAAGTTTTTCCTGAAAATTTATAATTTGATAATAATGTGCTATCATGGAGCTCTCTTGAGCTCCATGATCATTTTTTAAGTTTTTTTTGTTTTACATCTCATTTAACCTTTATGATTTTTTAGAACTAAAAAAAGAAAATTCTTATATTTTATTAAAGCATAAACCATCCATTTTCACATAAAATTATATTTTAAAGAATTTACGAAAAATACTGGACAATAAATAATGATTTTAAATAATGGCATTAAAATATGAAAAATAACTCTGGGAGATAAAGATATGTCAGACAACACAAACGAAAAAAACATACAACAGGAGACAGAAGATTTCGGTGCAATGCTGGAACAAAACCTTAATCAGGTAAACGCTAATTTAAGAAAAGGTGATGTCGTAGAAGGCGAAATCGTTTCTATTACTGAATCTCATATCATCGTGTCACTTGGACAAAAACAAGATGTCTATGCTGAAGTTGGCGACTACATGGTTGATGGTTCATTAAGTTTAAAAGTCGGTGATAAAATTAAAGGTTTTGTGGTTAAATTATCAGATCATGAAATCGTTATCGCTAAAAGTTTAAATGCTTCACACGGAAATAAAAAATTAGTTCGTGAAGCTTTTGAAAAAAACATTCCTGTCAAAGGTAAAGTCACTCAATCCGTTAAAGGTGGATTTTCAGTTGATGTTTTAGGTATCAGAGCATTCTGTCCTGTATCACATATCGATGCAACTCCTAATGTTGATCCAGCTCAATATGTTGGCAATGTATTCGATTTTGATATTATTGAATTTGAAAAAAACAACAATATTATCGTTTCCAGAAAAAATCTATCAAAAAAAGATGCTGATGATTTAAAAAATAAAAGACTTGAATCTATCAATGTCGGTGACATTATTCAAGGAAAAGTGCTTAGACTGGCAAGTTTTGGCGCTTTCGTGGATGTAAATGGTGTTGAAGGTCTCTTACACATTTCTGAATTCGCTTGGGAACGTGTAGAAAAACCTGAAGATGTATTAAAAATTGGTGATGAAGTTACTGTTAAAGTCATTCGTAAAGAAAATGACAAAGTATCATTATCTATTAAAGCAACTCAAGAAAATCCAATGACTGCAGCTATTAGTGAGTTATCTGAAGGCATGGTTGTTTCCTGTAAAATCCTCAGACATGAAAATTTTGGTTCATTTGTAGAAATCAAACCAGGTGTTGAAGGTTTAATTCCTCTTTCTTTTATCTCTTCCAGAAGAATCAAGCATCCATCTAATATTTTAAATATTGGAGATGTTGTTGAAGCAAAAATCATTAAGTTAGACGCTAATGAAAATAAAATATCTTTATCAATCCGTGATCTGGAAAGCAACCCATGGGATACTATTGCTGAATTATTTACCGTTAACCAGGAAGTTGAAGGCACTATTGAAACGATTAATGAATACGGTGCTTACATAAAAATATCTGAAGGTCTGGTTGGATTGTTACCTAAATCCAAAATTGCACGTGCTAAAATGAAATTAAGCAATAGTGAAGTAGGTACAACTATCACTTTAAAGATTTCTGATATTGATGAAAGCAAACGCAGAATTTCATTAGAACCACTCAATATGCCAGAGTTTGAAGAAAAAGCTCCTCAAAAAGAAGCTAAACCAAGACGTGAAAGAAAACATATTGAAAAAGATAATAATTCACAAGACTTTGCTAAATCAAAAGAAGGATATCAGGGCGTTCCTGAAGATAATCCTTTCAATGTTTTATAATTAATTGAAATATATACAGTTAACCGGCTTCATTAGAAGCCGGTTTTTCTTTATAGCATTTTGAATTCAAAGTATTGTAATACTCTTATCCATAAAAATTCAAGTTCTCAAGGATTTTTCTTGACAAAAATTTCCAGAGAAGTAAAAATTGACGTAATTTCCAATAAAAGGAGTGAACAATGGAAAAAAGAAGAGTAATCATTATGGGTGCAGCTGGTCGTGACTTCCACAATTTTAACACATTTTTCAGAAATAATGACCAGTATCATGTTGTAGCATTCACAGCTACACAGATTCCGGATATTGACGGAAGAAAATACCCTGCAGCATTAGCGGGCGAAGAATTATACCCTGAAGGTATTCCTATATATGCTGA
>JAGOCT010000101.1 GCA_017998585.1 Candidatus Cloacimonadota bacterium
CATTATGATTCTATGATTTATTTTGTCAACAAAAAAATTGAAAATGGAGATTATTATTGAAATAGGTGATAAAAATAAGTGAATAAAACGCTAATAACACAAATTTATTTTAAGTAAATTCTTGACAAAAAGTATATGGAAATATTTTATTGAATTGCATTTAGATAGATTTGATAATTAAAAAAGGAAACAAAATGTTTAAACCATTCAAAAACGAATACTTGAAAAGAATGATCCCTCTGGTTAGAGATCAAAAGTGGAAGTTTATCAGTGCATTTATAGCCATGCTTTTAACCAGTACCGGCCGTTTACTCGATCCCATTATACTGGCACATATTATTGATGTATCTGTACCAAATAATGATATTCCGGATATGTTTAAGTGGAGTGGTTTTTTTGCTGCAGTTGTAACCCTCAGTGGGTTGTTATCTTATTTTCAGATTATGATATTGGCAAAAGCAGGCATCAGAGTCGTTACAAAAATAAAATATGACGTTTTTCAGCATTTAACTGCTGTACCTGTTGCCTGGTTTGATAAAACACCACCAGGAGAATTGATATCACGAATTGAAAGTGACGGAGAAAGAGTTAAGGATATTTTTTCCCAGTTCTCTGTGATGATATTTGGTAATGGATTATTTTTTATAGGTATGATTGGAATACTTTTTTTTAAAGATTGGAAAATAACCGGAATATTGATGTTTCCGATTATTTTTGTCGTTGTTAGCGCTATTTTTATCATTCGGTATCTCACTCGTTTTTATAAACGTTCAAGAGTCTTAAATGCGGATATAACAGGTAATTTGACAGAGTATATCCAGGGAATGAGTGTTGTACAGTTGTTTAATCAGCAAAAAAGAGCAGGATATCTGATGAATCTGAAAAGCAAAGAAAAGCAGATAGTAGATACGAAAGCTTCATTTATCGAATATGGTCTTTGGGGTGTGTTTGATTTTCTGATTGAAACTATTTTTATTATAACAATCATATTACTGACTGTTCCCAAAGTATTAAATCACATTACCAGTATAGGAACACTTGTTATTTTTATTCAGTATTCAGTCCGTTTATTTTGGCCAATCATGCAAATAACGGAAAATTTAAATCAAATTCAAAGAGCGTTTGTTTCTTTGAAAAGAATTTTTCAGTTACTAGATTTGCCTTTAGAAGAATCTGAACAGGAAATTAGAGACATCAGCTTTAATCATGAAATTGAGTTTAAAGATGTTTGGTTTAAGTATAAAGAAGATGAGTGGGTATTAAAAGGGGTTTCTTTTAAAATTAAAAAGGGACAGAAAGTGGCATTGGTAGGTGCATCCGGAAGCGGAAAAACGACAAGTGTGAGTTTGTTGTGTCTGTTTTATAAAATCAATAAAGGACAGATTTTAATCGATGGGATTGATATCAATCAGTTAAACTTGAAAGAATGGCGAAAAAAAACAGGTCTTGTTCTTCAGGATATCATTTTGTTCCCCGGATCTTTACTAGAAAATGTACGAATTTACAATGATGAAATCAGTGAACAAAATGTGCTTGATGCCATTCATCATGTACACGCAGAAGAATTATTTAATAAATTAGGTCACGATTTACAGTATGAGATTAAGGAAAGAGGTCAAAATCTGTCAATGGGTGAGAAGCAAATGCTCAGTTTTGCCAGAGCTTTATCATTTAAACCTGAACTAATCATCATGGACGAAGCAACTGCGTCAATTGATGCAAAAACTGAAACCTTGATTCAACAGACTATGGATGATTTGCTAAAAAATAAAACGGCAGTAATTGTGGCACATCGTCTTTCATCAGTCTTGAATTGTGACAATATCATGATGTTTGATAATGGACAAATTCTTGCCCAGGGAACTCATCAAGAACTGATTATTTCATGCCCAGAATATAAGAAACTGGTAGAATTACAATTTTTAAAAAAAGAGGATTAAATGAATAATAAACATGTAAAATGGATTATCAGAGAGTGGTCTGAGCATCAGTTTATTGTCATTTTGTTGGTATTCATGACCATTTTGTCCACTTCTGTAGCAGTGGCTTATCCCTTTATATTCAAGAATTTACTGGATACTCTTCAAAAAGTAATTGCAGAGAATACCGCTTATAATGAAGCGATGGAAAAGATTTACCGTATTTGCTGGATATTAGTCATTGTTGGGGTCGTAAAATTGATCAGTGCTTTTTATCCAGCCCTAAGAGCTATGATGAATTTGACTTTTGAATATGTACTTCGAAAAAGATACTTTCAGTATATGCTGGAGAAAGATTTTAATTTCTTTTTACATTTCAGAACCGGCGATTTAGTGACACGTTTAACCAATGACATTCAGGATTTTCCACGAATTGGCTGGTTTATATGTAGCGGGATTTTCAGGGCTTTTGATTCCTTTATCAAAATTTCTTTTTGCCTTGGAATGATGTTTTTTATGAACTGGAAGTTAACGATGATGGCCGTTATTCCCTTACCTTTAATGATCGTTATGTTTTATGTTACATCAGAAAGACTGTATAAAAATTTTCAGAAAAATCAAGAAGCAATATCCGAAATCAATAATCAGCTGGAAATGACTTTCTCTGGTATCAGAATTATTAAATCATTTGTCTGTGAAGATAAGTATAAACGTTTCTTTCATGATGCTCTGGAAAACAGATTTAAAACGGAAATGAAAGTCGTAAAAATTAATACTTTTCTTCATCTGATCTATGAATATATCGATTATTTTGCGATGATTGGGATCATTCTGTTTGGTGGGTATCTTGTTGTGAAGGGGGAGATCAGTATTGGTACTTTTTATGCCTTTTATACCTATTTATCAATGCTGATTTATCCGATCCTGGATTTACCTCAGCTCTTTATTTCCGGAAAACAAGCCTTTGTGTGCATTGATCGGCTTGAAGAGATTAAGGATTATCCTGCTCAACACAAGACCAGTGAATCTGATTTAGTTTCTATTACTAACCCAATTGAACATATACGTTTTGAACATGTGAGTTTTATTTACGAAAATCGGAAAACACCCGTAGTCAATTCTGTTAATTTTCAAGTAGATAAAGGTCAAAAAATTTTAATAGTTGGACCAGCAGGTGCCGGTAAATCAACGGTTTTAGGATTGTTATCAGGCTTATATAAACCCATTGAAGGTAATATCTATATAAATGATGAGAATATAGAACATTTGAATATAGATGATTTACGACAACGAATTGGATTTGTCCCACAAGAACCATCCTTATTTTCTGGAACCATAAAAGAAAATATTACTTTTGGTGTTGAAAATCCTGATATGGATTTATACTATCAGATTATCGAAGCTGTTCAGATTAAAGATGAAATTGATCAATTTACAGATAAAGATTTAACAAAAATAGGTCAGAAGGGATTATCATTATCAGGTGGTCAGAAACAAAGAATTGCAATTGCGCGTGCCTTGATGAAGAAACCAGAAATTCTGATATTGGATGATATAACAGCCAGTCTTGATGCTCAAAAAGAAGAACTATTATGGGAACAAATTTCAAAATTATTTGGCGATTTAACCGCATTTATTGTTTCTCATCGTTTATCTTCTTTACGTTATGTAGATCAGGTAATTTTACTGGATTCAGGAAAAGTTATCGCTCATGGCAGGCATGAAGACTTGATTACAGGACATCAGAAATATCAGGAATTTATTTTTTATCATCATCTTTATTCAAAATAAAAATCTTTATTGACATTCTACAAAATAATCATATAATGTCTCTGAGGTAAATATGAGATATATTTTAGTTACATTGATTTTAGGGTTGATTTTGACTTTGAATGCTTATGAATTTGAGGTTAGAAGTTTCTCTCAAGATGATACTGATTTAAAAAATGCTGTTGGTACGACTGTAAATGATATGAATGATGACCCCTGTGCAGTTATCAGAATAGAGACAGACATTAAAGCCGATATTTTTCTTGCAGGCTCTGATGTCGTTAAACGTGAAAAAACAGCTCCAGGTGAATACTATTTTTTTATCTCATTCAGAAGTACATGGGTTAAGTTTACTGCCGAAGGTTATGAGCCTTATACATGGCAGATTCCAGTCATTCTGAAACCCAAAATGACTTATTTATTACAATTGACAACACTTGGAGGGGTTCAGGGAGATTTAATCCCGATTGTCATTATTGCAGATCCTCCTGATGCCAAAATTTTTCTCAATAATCAGGAAATTCAAAGTGGAATACCACAGAGTATAGAAAAGAGCCAATATTCAGTCAAACTTGTGAAGGAAGGTTATCAGTCTATTTCCGATTCTATTCTGGTTAGCGAGGAGAATAAAAGCTTTTTATATAGATTGAAACCGCTTGATCCAGGCCATATAGATATTGCGACTGAACCGGATAGTGTTAAAATATTTGTTGATGGTATTGAAAAAGGGATTTCACCAATTGTTCTCGATCTGGCTTATGGTTTTCATCGGATGGAATTAAAAAAAATGGGCTATTTTCCTGTTTTAGACAGTTTTTTTGTAGAATCAGGGCAATCTTATCAAAAAAGTTTTAAACTAGAAAAAAATGCAGGAACCATCAGACCAAATATTATTCCCAATGATGCTGTTTTAACTGTTAACGGAGAGATTTTTGAGCACAAAAAACCCATCCTTTTAAATCCAGGAATATATCGGTTTGAAGTAAAAAGGGATAGTTACAGAAGTTATGAAGAACTAATCACCATTGAACTAGACCAGGTTAGAGATTTAAACATTGAGTTAATTCCAATAAAAGGTCGTTTAAATATAACGGTTAATCCGGGAAAAACGGATTGTTATCTTTATGATTCTAAAATGCTGATAAATGCGTGGAAAGGTTCAAGATCCTTTCAGTCAATATTATCAGGCGACTATACATTAATCTGTAAAGCAGATGGTTATCAGACAGATTCTGTAAAAGTGAGAATTAACCCAAATCAGTTAACCGAAAAAGATGTTACGCTAGAAAAAATTCTTTTTGATAGCAGAGCTTATGGTAAGGGTCAGTTGTTTGATGAAGCAAGAAATTATCCATTTTTTACAATGTTAACAGATAATTCAGTTTCTATGAATCAGGGAGATTACGATCAACAATTTTATGCCTATTCAAACAATAGATTTTACGTAAAAATTATCAAAGCACTTTATATTGGTGCAAATTATCAGTATAATTTTTCCCAGACAGAACAGGATTTAGGATTAGAATCAATACATGAAAAATCAGACGATGATGATGATGATGGGGTTAACAGCATTGTTTTAAAAGATGATGATCAACGGTTTACAGCTCATGCTTTGTTTATGCTTCCCTATCGTTTTCAGCCTTTTATTTGGTATTCTCAGCAATTTGAAAACCAGTATGACAATATTAAAAATGGAATTGAATATACAGGCGGGATGAAGTATTTCAGTCATGATATTTTTCTATTGGCTGCCCGAAATGAGAATAAAAGTTTTGTACAACACTTTGAGGATTTAGATATAAACCCCTTAGACAGAATCCAGTTTTATTATGAAAGTGCTGAATATTACCGAAATTGGTTTCGAGTTATGTTCTTGCGTGAAAGAATCAATCCTTTGTATGTAACTTTTTATTCTCACAATCATGATTACTTTTATAATGCTGCTGCTTTAGCTGGAGATTTCCAATTAAAATTCGAAATGACCGAAAGTCATTATAAAAATATAAATAATGAAGATTCTGGTATTGATAAAGATATCAGATTAATGAAAGCCGACGCTGATTTATTTTTGTTTAGTTTTTTATCTGTTAATGGTCAGTATAAAAAAATAGAACAAACGACCATTTTTAATGGTTTACTCTTCAATGACAACTCCTCAAGCTACCAGGATATAAATGCAGAAACTCGTTTACATCTGATTCAAACAGTCCCATTTAATCTTTTTGCAGGAGTTCAGTATCAGCAACATAAGTGGCAGGAAACTCCAGAGAGCATCTCTGAGAGTTATTTGGATTATTCAAAATTCAATGCAACTGCTGGTTTAATGATGAGATCAACGGGTGTTTATCAAAATCTGAGTATTCGTTTAAATGGATCCTATCTGATAAAATCTCCTGAGATTGAAGAAAAAACAATAAATTTAAGCGCATTTATATCAGCCTGTTTCTGAAAAATTCAAGGGTCATTTTGCTTTGTATATTTCTAATCAAATGAAATTTAACTTCGTTACAAGTGATTATTACGCCACGTTCATTTTTAGTCATGATATCGAATGTAAGTTTTATGGATTTTCCAAATCTTTATTTGGATATGGCATCTAATCAAAAACATTCAAATATCAAAATAAGATTTTAATCCTAATATGAATTTTTATTGACAAAATCTGTTTTATCCATATTGTGTAGTTTAAGGAGATAATATGCAGATTTGTGTTGATTTACATTCTCATTCAGGATATGCAGGTGGGGTGGGAGATATTCAA
>JAGOCT010000102.1 GCA_017998585.1 Candidatus Cloacimonadota bacterium
AAGAATTCTTATCGTTGATGACTCAATCATTATGAGAAGAAACTTGAGAGTTTTATTAACTAAGTTAGGGCATGAAGTTGTTGGAGAAGCAAGTAATGGACATGAAGCTTTGAAAAAATATCAGGAATATGAACCAGATATTGTAACGATGGATATTTCGATGCCTGAATTAAGTGGGATTGAAGCTACAGAGCGAATTATAAACCAATTTCCTGATGCAACGATTGTAATTGTCAGTGCGCTTAAACAAAAAAAAGATGTTGTTCAGGCAATCAATGCAGGGGCTAAATATTTCATTGTAAAACCATTTGAAGACATAAAAGTCAAAGAAGTCATAGATAACATAGTCGCAGGCAAATAATTATCAGATCAAATGTCAGACAATCATTTTAACAAAATCAATCGTTACGCATACATTCATTAGATAATGACAGGTATTAAATGAATAATTATCAGATTCTTGAGAATATATACGAAAGTCAGTCATGTAAAATTGTCAGAGCCCTGAGAAAAGAAGATCAAAAGTCTGTTATCATTAAGAGCAGTTCAAATCTTCTGGAAGATTTTTCAGAAAAACTTAAAAATGAATATCAACTGCTCAGCGAGATTGACTCGCCCTACATCATTAAAGCGATTGATTTCCATACAGAAGCGGATGAATGTTATCTGATTCTAGAAGACATCAATGGTATATCGTTACATCAATATCTTGAAGTAAAAAAACTCAAAACACAAACCTTTTTAGATTTCTCATTAATGATTATCGAAGGGGTTAAAGCAATTCATTCCCTTGGGATTATACACAAAGACATTAATCCTTATAACATCATCATCAATGAAGACGAGAACCTGTTACAAATAATTGATTTCGGTTTTTCTGACAAAGCAAATAACTCAATTACAAACAAATATAATTACATCCAGGGTAACTGTGAATATATCGCCCCAGAGCAAACGGGTCACTTCAATGTAAATCAAGATTTTCGCACAGATATTTACTCATTAGGCATCACTTTTTATGAAATGCTTACAGGGACTTTACCATTTATTCATACAGACATCTCTGAGTTAATTCACTCTCATATCGTCATTCAGGCGATACCTCCACATGAGAAAAACCTTAAAATACCGGTCATGCTTTCTACTATCATTATGAAAATGATAGCAAAAGCGCCTACTGACCGTTATCAGACTATAATCGGATTGAAAAAAGATTTTGAAAAATGTCGCTTTGTTTTAACTGATGAAAATGAAATTCCACAATTCCAAATAGCGCTTGAAGACTACTCCTATTCAAATTCAGATGATTTTTCTAATTTTCTTAGTGATTCCAATGCAAAGGAACTTGATCATTTTTTCTTTAAGATCAATAACGGAGCACATTTATGTATTGTATATTCTCATTTTGGAAAAATCATCAACCAAAAATGTGATGAACTTTTCAAATACTACATAAATGAGCATAATTGCCTCTTTCTTCAAGCTGATTTTTTAGCATACAACAATAAAGGATCTCAATCAATTCTTTCTGATATTTTGTCTCAAATAGTTAATTATATCCTTTTTTCAAGTGGTAGTATCGATAAATGGAAAAAGACCATTTCAGAAAAGTTAGGAGAGAATACAAGTGTATTAAATGATATATTCGTTGGTTTCAAGGACATCACAGAACAAACAGAATCTTTAAGACCGGTTTCTGTAAAAGAAAGCAGACAAAGATATCTTCAAAGTTTAAAAGACTTATTCTCTCTCTTACCAAAACGTGAAAAACCATTGGTTATTTTTTTAAAAAATGCACAATTAGCCGGAACAGATACGCTGGAATTCTTAAATTATTGCATTTTATCAAATGATTTGAATTACTTCTGTCTTTTTTATGAATATCAGACAGATTCTCCACTAGATAATCCCCCATTATTTGACGGTAGTCTTAATTCTTGTGAAGTAAAGGCAGAAGTAATTCAGTTTAAACCAGCTGATTTATCACTTGAAGAAATAAGTATCATTTTAAGTGAAAAATTTCTGTGGTCTTATGAAGAGGCTAATGAAATCGCTTTACTCATGTATCAGAAAACTCTGGGAAATCCGTATTTTCTTGATCTCATTTTAAAAAATTGTTTTCTTGAAAACATCATTCATCTGGATTATGATATAGAACTTTATGTCTGCGACACTGACAGACTTCATTCATTGGAATTATCGACTAATGTTGTTAACTTAATTTTCAACAAGCTGGATAACCTCGATCAGGAAGTAAAAAATACACTTTTCTTATGCTCATGTATAGGACATGTTTTTGACATAGAATGCTTAACAGCAGTAAGTAATAATGAACAAGATTATCTTCGCAAACATTTGAAAATTCTGATCATAAATGAGTTTATCCGTTACTATAATATAGCTGAAAATGAAAATCAGTTTGAATTTACCCATCCTCAATTTGCTGAAGCCTGTTATCTTGAACTAGATCCAAAAGCCAAAGATTTGAATCATCTGGCATTATACAGATACTATTCACAGCCATATCAGGATAATCTTTATTCAACAGATTATGTTTTATCCGATATGCAAATTTTTAAATCAGCCTGGCATATCAATCAGATTAAAGACATCTCCCTTATACCTAATTATGATTCGCTTCATTATCATTTCAATAAACAAGCTGCTGAAATATGTAAATCAAATGCTGATTTTAATCAGGCATTTGAATATTATAAAACAGCAGTATCTCCTTATTTATCTGATTTAGTTAAAGCCAGTGATGTTCAACAAAACATTATTCAAACCCTAATAGACACAGCTGATTTGGCAATCCTGTTTAACGAAGAAAATTTACTTGAGTTAATTATCGAAAAAGGATTACTACATGCAAATCAGGCAATTGATCAGGTAAGATTTCTTGAATTAAAAATTAGAACACTACTGGCAGCCAATGAGCTGGATTTATCTATAAAAACCGGATTAAAAGCGTTGAAACTACTTGGGCTCAATTTACCTGATAAGCCAGGCAAAGCTCAGGTTATTTATGAATTTTTAAAATGCAAACATTTTTTATCTGGTTTTTCAGATGATTCATGGCAGGATATTATCATCAATAATACGTCAATTCATAAACCCATCATCAATATCATGCTTTTAATGAGTGTCAGCACTTATATCAGCAAACCCTATCTGCTTGCTATTATAATTTTTAGGGCGTTACGACTCATCAGAGAAGAGAGTCCAGTTGAAGGAATCCATTTTATTACAGGATATGCTATGATTCTATGCGGTCAAATGAATGCAATTGAAAAAGGCTTTCATATTGGCAATCAGGCATTAAAACTCATTGAGAAAAACAATCTGGTAAAACACAGCGCTAAAACAGTCTTCACACTTGCTGCGTTTATTCTGCCATGGAAATTACCTTTATCAAAATCACTTCCCTTGCTTTTAAATGCTCAAAAAAATGCACAAGAAATGAGTGATCTTGAATATTCAGCTAATTCTGCAGTAACTTATACCTATATGGCTTTTTTAAATGGAGAAAACCTTGATCATTTGATGTTAAAAGTAAATGAATTCAGCAATATGCTTCATACTCATAAACAAAAACAGATTTTTCTTAGAAATGCATTATGGCTTCAGGCAATTTTAAATTTCTATCACAGTAATAATGACCCATTTTCATTAAATGGCCATTTCTTTGAAGAGAAAGATATATTGGACGATTTCATTAAACAACAAAATAAAACAGCTGTATTTGACTTCTGTCTAATTAAAATGATATTAGGGGTCTTTTTTGGAGAATACGATAAAGCATATCAGTATTGCCATTTAGCACAAGAAAACATTGAAGCCAGAACAGGATCAGTGGTCACGCTTTATTTTCATTTTTATCATTCTCTGATTTTGATAAATATGAATAAAAACGACATGAAGATTCCTCTCCAGCAAATTGTCAGAACCATCCAAAAAAACCAAAAAATCCTATATAACAGAGCATTGCTCAATCCAGACAACTTTATGAATAAATACTACTTAATTGAAGCAGAAAAGCACAGATTATTAAAACACTACGAAAAGGCAGAATCGTTTTACGCTAAATCTATTGAATTATCTGCCAGATCAGGTTTTATTTATGAAGAAGCGCTGGTTAAAGAATATTTTGCGCAATTATATTTTGAAAAAGGCTTAAATCAATTTTCATCAGTTCTACTGACAAGTTGTATGGAGTTATATGATCGTTGGCATGGTTTCAATAAAAAAAGACAATTAACAGAAAAATATCCTGATGAGATAAAAGAAGTAAACCTAAACAAGAAAGGATATTCAGAAAATGTTCTTTCATACAAAGATAAAGCCTATTTTGAAACAGATTCCATCTTAAAAACATATAAAGTCATTTCCGGTGAAGTAAATATTGAAAATCTTTTAAAAAAGTTAACAAGCCTGATTATGCAGAATGCGGGAGCTGGAAAGGCTATATTATGCTTAAAAGAAAAGGAACAATTTGTTTTAAAGGCAATAACAACTCCTGACTCTTCTGACTTCTTTATCCACAACAGCCCTGATATTGATAATGTTCAAGACATACCACACATTGTTATCAAAAAAACCATCAATGAAGAAAAAAGTATCATCTGCGATGTAGTTCAAACAAGCGAATACTCACTTAGTGAGGTCTATTATAATAAGTATAAAATCAAATCATTTCTATGTATGCCTATCCTCTGGAAAAATCAAATTCAAGGTGTCTTATATCTTGAAAATCAGTACATTGAAAAAGCTTTTTCTCAAAATAAACTATCACTTCTAGAGCTTATTGCGGTTCAATTTGCCTCTTCTCTTGAAACAGCAAAGTTATATTCCAATATTGAGCAGTCTGAAGAAAAATTTCGTACATTGGTCGATAACCTTCATGATGGTGTTTTCATTATACAAAACGATGTGATTCAATATGTTAATAAATCTTTCATGTCTATTTTTGGAATGCAAGCTGACGATATTATCAATCATCATTTATCTAAAATCATTTCTGAGAAAGATACTTTAAGAATCAATCAGATGATTCAGATGATTTTTGATGGAAAACAAGTAAAAACAGAATATGAATTACAGGCAAAACATCATGATGGCAAAGAAATCCCTGTCTTGTTAAGTGCAGGATTATTTACACTTAACAATAATGAAGCGCTTGTTGGTACGGTAAAAGACATTACTGAAAGGAAAACAGCTGAGCAACTCCAAAAACAATATAACGAATCTTTAAAAAGAAAAATCAATGAAAAGACAAAGAGTATTAAAAACCTTTTAGACTATGCAGGACAAGGCTTTTTAACCTTTAACCAGAACTTGTTAATTAACAATGAATTCAGTAAAGAATGCTTACATATTTTTAAGTCAGATATCAGTCAAAGAGACTTCGTAGAATTAGTGTTTAGTCATCTGACTGAAGAAGAAAAAGAAGATAATAGAATAGTAATCAATGCTATTTTCAATACGGATCTATATGATAGAAAAACTACATTTTTAGACCTTTTACCCCAGGAATGTCATTTTGACGACAAATATATCAAACTAGATTACAAAATGATTCCCGATATTGAAAATGAAAAAATCATGGTTGTCATTACGGATATTAGTGATAAGATAGCACTTGAAAAAGAAATGGAGAAAGAAAAAAACATCCTTAAGATGGTAGTAAAAGCCATTTCTGATTCATCTCTTCTTAAAAAAGCAGTAAAAGAATATCAGGATTTTTTTACAGAGGGTTTAAAAGAAACTCTATTTAATGATTTGAATCTTCAGGAAAGAGTTCATCAGGTTTTTCGTCAGGTACATACATTTAAAGGAGATTTCAGCCAATGGAGCATGATGTCTCTTGCAGAGCACCTCATGGGCATTGAAGATATACTGACAACGCTTCTTAATCATCAGGGACAACGATCGGCTGAAGAGATTTACCAATCTCTTGTCAGTTTTCCCTATCATGACTGGATT
Organism: Candidatus Cloacimonadota bacterium; assembly: GCA_017998585.1. Next base: position 5,983 of record JAGOCT010000102.1, read on the forward strand.
GATGATGAAATCAAAACAATCTGTGATAGAACAGGCCAAAATCTACTTGATGAGAAAGAGACTGTCTTAGTTGATAAAAAGAAAATCCTTGAGATTGAGAATGATATCATTCGAATCTTTTCAGAGAAAGATTCTGAATTGTTACTTGCTAAAATCAGAAAACTAAGATACTCTAATATCAAAGATATTATTTATTCATATTCTGATTACATAGATCAACTCGCAGATAAACTGGATAAGTTAATCAATCCATTAGTTGTAACTGGAGATGATGTATTTCTAGATTATGACATCTATGCCTCATTCATAAAGACTCTCACCCATATTTTCCGAAACATGATCGATCATGGTATCGAGTATCCTGATGTACGTTTAGAAAATGGGTTTAAATCTGAAGCAGGCAATATCTGCTGTCATGTTAAAACAG